>CAZZZY010000298.1:0-7203 GCA_964658545.1 uncultured Acetobacteraceae bacterium
TATCCCCTTATCTCCCCATTTCCCTTGGGAGTAGGAACGACATCGGGTAAAGGGCGTTTAAGTAAGTAAAGCCAAGCTAATCCAACTAATCCTAATAAAATTCCTAGACTACTGACTACTTGTGCCATCCGCAATGGCCCCAGCATCAAGCTATCAGTGCGAAAACCTTCAATCCACAAACGTCCTAAGCTGTAGGCTGGCCAGTAAACTAAAAATAGTGTGCCTACCTTCAAACGCGGCTTACCGGATAAAGACCGGAAAAACAAAGTTATTAGCAGCATAAACACCATTAAATCCCACAGAGACTCGTACAAGAAGGTGGGATGGAAGTAATCAAAACTAGCATATTCTAGAGGACGATGATCTGGTGGAATATACAGCTTCCAGGGTAAATTAGTAGGATCGCCAAAAGCTTCAGAATTAAAGAAATTGCCCCAACGTCCGATCGTTTGCCCTAAAATCAGCGAAGGCGCTACTAAATCTGCCAGTTGCCAGAAAGAAACCTGCTTGATTTTGGCAAAGATTAATGCAGCTATAACGCCACCAATAATTGCTCCGTGAATGGCAATACCACCTTCCCAGATAGCAAAGATTTTTTCGGGAGTTGGGGCATATTTTGACCACTCAAAGAAAACGTAATATAGCCGTGCGCCGGGAATTGCCCCAATCAATAACCAAAAAAACAAATCGCCTAGCAACTCAGGATTAACATTACGGCGCTTTGCCAACTCCTGAGAAAGGATTACGCCAATTAATACTGCTGTGGCAATCAATAAACCATACCAACGGATACTTAGTGGCCCTAATTTCACCAGAATAGGTCCTGGAGAAGCAAATTGAAATGCCAAGGGCAAGGTGGAAAAATCCAATGCCATAAGAAATTACCTAGAAAAGTTCGTTAACTACCCACGCACTTTGCTAAGTACGGAGCTTATTACATCTCGAATACTAGAACTATACTTAAAATCCAGCATTCCTAATTTAGCAGTCTAATTCCTAACGCCTAGTTGAGCATAACTTGTACCACTAAAACAATTGAGTTTAGCATTCTTGCTCAGAGCGCAAGATGGTAGATTTGAGTAAGTTACACAAAAAAGTTTCGATATAATCACCTAAACAACTTTGATATATCTAAAATTGTGATTGCTATTTATCCTGGTAGCTTCGACCCCATCACTTTGGGACACCTTGATCTCATCCAGCGCGGTAGTCGGCTGTTTGAGCGGGTAATTGTCGCTGTACTGCGGAACCCGAACAAAATGCCACTTTTTAGCGTACAGCAACGGCTAGAGCAGATCCGTCTTTCTACACAACACCTACCTAATGTAGAAGTAGACAGCTTTGATGGTCTTACCGTCAACTATGCCCAAATACAAAAAGCACAAGTTTTGCTTCGGGGTTTACGGGCTGTGTCAGATTTTGAAGTGGAACTGCAAATGGCTCACACTAATAAAACTCTTTCTACCCAAATAGAAACAGTTTTTCTAGCAACCTCAAATGAGTATAGTTTTTTAAGTAGTAGTGTGGTGAGAGAGATTGCAAGGTTTGGCGGCTCTATCGATCATCTCGTTCCCCCACACATTGCCCTAGATATATACCAATGCTACAACCACAACTCTCCAATGTTGAACCCAATCTCAACGGAAGCAACCCCCCCCCTGAAGAATATCTCGGTGGAGAGGGAAGCGTAGATATTCAGCAGGAACTCAACCGCCTAGAGGAAATAGTTCTCTCTAGTCTGAGGATTCCGCTGACGGGACGCACTCTCATAGATGAAGAAAAGCTGCTGGAACAGCTTGATTATATCCGCCTTGCTTTACCATCACTTTTTCAAGAAGCAGCAGCCATCCTCGATCAAAAGGATGAAATTCTGTTAGAAGCGGAAGAGTATGGACAGCAGGTTGTTGAGGCTGCACAAGCAAAAAGAGCGCAAATTTTAGCTGAAAGCGATATTATTCAACAGGCAGAACAAGAGGCTGAACAACTGCGGCGACAAGTGCAACAAGAGTGTGAGGGAATAATGCAAGAAACCCTCGCCGAGATTGAGCGCAAGCGGTATACTTGTCAGCAAGAGTTAGAGCTGATGCGACAAACTGCGATCGCTCACGCTCAAGAAATTGAAGATGGTGCTGATCAATATGCCGATGGCATTTTGGGCAATATCGAGCAGGATCTCAAAGAGATGTTGCGAATTGTCACCAACGGACGGCAACAATTGCAAATTGATAACCTCACTCAACGTAATTCACCTCCTAGCAAAAAAAGATAGAGGTTCTAACAAGAGATGAGGAAAAATTATAGGTTGGGTTTCGCTATTGCTTAACCCAACGATTCCTTTTAACGAAGACTTTTTGGAAAGCTCGACCTGTACTAGTAGTCTGTCAAGCGAAGTTTAAAGGGTTAAGAAACGAACAGCCAACTCTTGGAGAGGCTTCCGCCAACGCGCAGCGTCTCGTGGAGTCAATCCAAAATCCAAAATCTAAAATCCAAAATTGTCTGACTTGTGATAAATCCAGGACAAGCGAACCGGAGGCGCGATCGCTCTAAAGATAATTTACACTCAAGGTAAGACCGATCATTTGCAGCTTCTGTTATGTCCTCAACTCTAGATTCTTTGCCACCTGTGCTTGCGAAAATTGTCCAGCGCTTTCAACGCGCTTCCGAACCGAAGCGGCGCTATGAACAGCTAATCTGGTATGCTCAGAAGCTCAATGAGTTCCCAGAAGCTGATAAATTACCCGAAAATAAAGTTCCTGGTTGCGTGTCTCAAGTTTATATTACAGCAGCTTTGGATGACGGTAAGATTGTGTTTCAAGGCGATTCTGATTCCCAGTTAACCAAAGGATTAGTAGGACTTCTGGTTGAAGGATTGCATGGACTAACACCAACTGAGATTGTCCAACTTACCCCAGATTTTATTCAAGCAACAGGTTTAAACGTCAGTCTGACACCTTCCCGTGCTAATGGATTTTACAATATTTTCAAAACCATGCAAAAAAAAGCGTTGGAATGTAAGTTAGATTTGCCTAAGTGAACTAATTAAGTCGGCAAGAAAAATTCATAGGACTAGCCCTTTCAAGGTGACTCGAAAAATTTCTTTTTCCTCTCTGTGTTGCGCCAGTTGCTACAACGGGGGGAACCCCCGCAACGCACTGGCTTCTCTGCGCCTCTGCGGTTCAAAAGTAATTTATTTAACCGCAGAGGCACAGAGATAAGAGATCATAAAGGGATTTTTTAAGCAAAAATCTTACCCACCTTGAAAGGGCTATTCATAGGACTTACGCATTGACACGAAATACAAAATATGTATTTTCTGAAAAACCAGATATGTTGTAGCAAGTGGATTTTAACTAAGCGGCTAGTATCCTGCTCGGTGTCCAAAAAATAATTAAAAATTAAAAATCAGAATTTTTTTTGATTTTTAATTTTTAATTTCTCTCCCTTAAGGATTAATTCGTAGTTTGTGCAGCTAGCATCTGCTTCAGCTTTTCTAATTCCGAAGCCCAACGAGGATCTGGACGAATAGCGTCCGAGTCGGTGGTTGTGGTGCTGCTTTCGCGGGAACCTCCGCCACCGCCGCCACGACGGGGCTTTTTAGAGCTTTTCTCACGACGGCTACCTTCTCTATTAGGGCTAGGAGTGGGTGTACTGCTAGCAAGATTAACTGGCTTAGGAGCTTGTTCGTCGCCCTCTTCACCCTTTGTCCGGGGTAATGCCTTCTCTAGCTTAATGGCAGTGTCTTTAAACATCTGACCATTGTACTTTTCAATGATTTCGTCAGCTTGTTCGTCATTGTTGACGGTAAGAAAACCGAAACCACGGCATTTGCCAGTTTTGCGGTCTTTAATTAATTTAGTAGTTACAGCCTCACCTTCTGCTGCAAAAACTGCTTGCAGATCTTGACGATCTATTTCTTCTTTAGGCAAATTACCTATATATAGGCGAACGGACATGAACTATACCTCCAGAGTTAAATGAACATGGCAAGGCAAGAAAACAATCACTTGGCTTTGGCTTTTAAATAGATGCTATTGACCAAGACTGCCATCAACCATTTTTTTTGCTCGAAACTGTCAACCTATACAATACAGTTTTTCGTCGGGATCAAGCTTGTTTAATCCAAAGGCTCACACTATGGTGAGCTAATAACACCTTAATTCTAAGAATTGTAAATTTAATAGCCTATTGCCTGCTAAAGTACACGCTTTCTTCCATGCCTCTTTCGCAGAATCAAATACCATTCCTTACATTACCACGGTATTTTCTACGTAGCTAGTTTAGCGCATACATTTCCGACGTTAGTATTAGTATATCGTAACATAAAACACATTTTTTTATTCAAGGGGGCATATTTTGAAACAAAAACCAGCCATCGGCTGGTTGATTTCCTGCTGTGTTGGGAGGATAAAAAGGTATGGAGGGGGGGGAAAGCATCCGAATTCATGACTAAGCTGTAGTGCTGAGTTATGTTGGCTGCTATTGTTTGTGTAAACAAATGTAACATCTTGAAAGAAAACCTGCAACTTTTGTTTATATATCTGGTTTGTCATTTGTCAGTTGTCCTTTGCAAATCAATTACTGATATTTCTCTTCTTAGGCTGCGCCCTAAGCGTAGCTATGCCGCAGGCTTTACGGCAAGCTCCCTTCCCTACCTTCGCGTAGAAGAAAGAGTCCAGCAGGGAAGGACATCGCAGTGCATCGCTACGGTCAGTACAAGTCGGTACAAGTGCCCAATCCCTAATAACTAACCAGTGAGAAAAACGTATGCGCCCCAAGCCAGTGCTGTAAGTGCCAAAACAAAAGACCAAATGGGATGCAGGCTATGAATAGTTTTACCACTTTGAGTTTCCAGGGTTTGGATATCAATCCAAGGTGTTGCTCCTCGCCGGAACCAACCTGTGACGATAATTTGCCGACCGATCAGACTCTGGTGATTGACTGACTGTCCTAACCAAGAAATGTGGTGTAATTTCACTAAACCCGCGCTCGATTGGAGGATTAAATCTTGGGCTAAGGAGTTGCGAATGCCTTGACGACCTAATAGTTTGCCCACAAGACGCACGCTAATGCTGTCAATGGGTAAGGCAGAAGGGTCAGCTAACAGGTTGGGTAGGTAGTCGTCAGTTTGCACGGTGGCGGCTTTAATATCAGGGAAGAAAGAATTAATCCGCATCACTGTACCAATGCTAAAGCCAATCAGAAGGCAGCCTGTAATGAAAGACGAATCATCATATATCCACTTTAGATTTAAAAACTTGAGTGCGAATGCTAATTGCCAGCTTAACCAGACCAAAGCTGCAAACAAAACCCCTAGAGGAATTCCCAACCAAGGAGCGATTTGTAATAAGAAAGATTGACGCTTAACCTGTGATGGTTCGCTTGCAAAATGTAGTTCGGTGTCTAAATGCCAGTGACGGGCTATTTGACAGAGGCGTTCAATGCGATCGCCCATCAAAGGATGGCTATTATTAATCGTAAACCATTGCCGATAGGGATTGGCTGTATCCCACTTCAAAAATGATTCAAAAGATAAATTGCTGGCAATAGTGCCCAAAGAAAGGCTTTGTTGGTGGCTGACTGGTGTTAGTAGATTTAAGCTTTCTAGTTGCCAACTGGTTTCTTCCTCTTTTTGGATATCAGCTGCGATGCCAATAGCAATTTTGAGTAAGGCACGAATCAGAGCGTTGGGATTACCAGTAATTTCAGATGCGACGCGATCGCTATAATAAAGCCGCAACCGCGACAACCACAATGTAGTTCCAGTCAGCAAAGACCAAACTCCATAAACTAGACCAGCCAGAATTGTCATCGGCCAGCGCCAAATTTTCCCTGATATTTTGTCTCCCAACTGCGACACTTGCTGATATAGCTGATAAATTGGTAGTGTCACCAGCAGCAACAAAGACATCACAGCAAAATCCCAGTGAGCAATATGCCCTAGCTGTGTAGCATAAATAGTGGCGATTTCATCATCTGCCAGTTGCTCTAATAGCCCTTGACTCACTACAATCCTGGCATTGCGTGGTAAACTACCATAGGTCAGAATAATTGGTGCAGCCATTGGTAAAATCCGCAATTTGGGTAGCGGCCAGTGGCGCTGTTGGCAGCAACGTTGTAGTACCCGAACGGCTTCGCGGCTATGAGCATTCAATACATCTTTGGGAAATTCTCGCTGACCATAAAAGTTCGCCAGTAGCAGATCCAGTAACCAAGGTGATACTCCAATCAAAATCACCAATACTATTAGCAAAAATTTAGTAGGGTCGCGGTATAAAAGCTGTAACGGCTCCAGATAAGGTAGTTTGACTAGCGTCTGGTTGATTAATCCCATTGCTAACTTGAGCATTTCTCGCATCACCAAAAATAGGGCGATGAATGTTCCTGCTGTCAGCAGCCGCAAAGGAATTAATTTTGGTTTACGCAGGGGTTGCCATGCTCTGGCGCGTTGTGCTTGTCGCCAATAAATAACGCCAAATAATTTAGCTTGGGTGCGGGTTACAGAACCCATGAAGCCGCTTAGGGGTGTGGCAGGTGGTGGTAGTGGTGTCGCTACTGTAGCTTTGAGTCTAGTTAGTGGCACCATCGCCGGCGTTTCGTCGCTCTTGGCTTCTATGACTTCATCTTCTGGCTTTTCCTCTAATGTGGGAGTTACCGGGGGGGGAACTGGGGAAGAATCTGGAGTTGAATTATTAAAAGCAACAAATCCAGTTTCGACATTTTCTGATTCTTGATCGCGTTTTTTACGTTTTGTCAGGTGTTCGAGAGCGCGTGTTGCCCACTCTTGAACTTGCGGATTGTTACTCTCAATGAGATTTTGGGAAATAGCGATCGCTTTGGGAACTTCGCCAGTGCGAGCATAAGCCATCACTAAACCAACCTGGGCTTGTAAGCTAGCAGTACCATTACTTTGACTGCTAGCAATAGGTTCTAGTTGAGCGATCGCTGTTTGGTAATTTCCCTGTTTGAGGGCAACTAAACCAGCCTCCAAAGACGGTTTGGCATGTGAAGGCATACAAATTCTGGCACTCCAATCTCTTCTAGGTGATCCACGTTTGTGCAAAAGCGCGAACCTCGGATACCGTGGAACTTAACCGCGCCCGAGTTTTGCTTGTCAAGTGAATGATCAAGCAAGAATAAAGGTGTCATTCGTCAGAATTCAGTTGAGTCTTCTATGTAGGACTAATTCTGAATTCTGGATTCTGA
>CAZZZY010000299.1:0-7185 GCA_964658545.1 uncultured Acetobacteraceae bacterium
ATCTGGGAAGGCAACTTCACTTTCCACCTTTGCAGATAAAAAAGCGCTGTTGGTAATGTTTATTTGTCGGCATTGCCCGTTTGTAAAGCACGTCCAACAAGAATTAGTGCAGTTAGGAAAAGATTATTTTACAAGTGATTTAGCGATCGTTGCTATTAGTGCTAACGATGCAAAAAATTACCCAGATGATGCACCAGAATCGTTACAAGCATTTGCCACAGAACAAGGGTTTAACTTTACCTTATGCTACGACGAGAGCCAGGAAACGGCAAAGGCTTACACCGCAGCTTGCACACCAGATTTTTTTGTATTTGATGATCAACGCCAACTTGTTTATCGGGGACAATTAGATGATAGCCGTCCCAGTAATGGTAAACCCGTAACAGGCGCAGATTTACGCGCAGCCATTGAAGCAGTCCTGGCGGGTAAACCTGTTACAAGCGAGCAAAAGCCAAGTGTTGGTTGCAATATTAAATGGAAACCTGGAAACCAACCCAGTTATTTTGGTTGAAAGGGATTGGGGATTGGGGATTGGGCATTAGGCATTGGGCATTGTTATTCTTCTCTGCCCCTCTGCCCCTGTGCCCCTCTCCCCCCTATAACTATCAGTGTTTAATTTCCAAATTAAGTATGTAGCATCCTAGTTGGACTTTTTCTGCCCACAATTCATATTCCAGACGCAAATTTTCTGGTAAGGGATGTCCGTTAAGAGTTAGACTAGTAGTAAAATTTCGTAAACGAATAGGATCATTGGGTTGCAATGACTCAGTTGGCAACCAATAGCGACTAATGCCATAAACGCCCTGTTCCCAAAAGTGACGGTAACTCACTTGAGCGTTACCTTGCATAGTCATAATGACCCGGTAAGGTGAAATCTCTAGCCACAAAATTCTGGGACTGTTAGGGGCGTAGGCTTTGCTCTTAATTTTGGGAAGTGTTTCCTCTGGATTTACTGCACTCTCCACTTCGCAGCTAATTAGGGGCGGTGCAGTCATCAGTAGATGGAATCTATTAGTATCTTTTTGATACAATGTCGCAGCAGTTTCGACGACAGACCAGATTGGTAGGTCAGTGGAAATGAGTGATAAGCACACGGGCTTGCGGTGATGAGTCAGCATGGGAGCGATAAAGGCTAAAAGCTATTGAACAAAGTGAAATGAACACTCTAGTTGTCTAATAGGTCAAGGTAAGAAACTAAATAGTAAAACAGGCTTAATATTAATGAATCCGTTGATTTGTTAAGCTACACAAATCCGCATAGAAACAGGTAGAATGTCAGTTTAGACAGCAAAAACGGGACTTTTTCTAGAGAGAGCTAATTCGTCAGTAAAGCTTGTAAATATTCTAAGGCTATAGCCTCAAAGCAGTGGGAGTAGTTTTAGATGCTAAGAAACTTTTTTTAGGGAGACTCCCCATAGATTGGAGTGATATATTTTGCAGTATTCTCAAAAACTGCTATAGGTTAGATACCTATCTATTGTCCTCTCAAGAAGACTAAACCCTATTGGTGGTATGGACATCAGCCACTGACGTGGATTTGGACTAAAAGCCTGTGAAAGTTATTTTTTGGCAGGAGATTGGGCAGATGCAAGATATAAGATACAGCAAAAAGCGATAGGATACTAGACAAGAAATTACTAGCAACGACTTTGTTTGTAGCTGCTGAATTTCTGGTGTATTTAAAAGCCAGTGTATCCTAATATTGGCTTCTGTTATAACCCACATTCTGCACTTCAACCCGTAGTATAAGTATTACAAGAATACCTTAAATGTTTGCCGACTGTATTGAGTATAAATACTTAATAAAGTCCATCGGTTGATATGGACAAACAACATTACAGGTATCCCTGACTACTTAAAATTCCTGTATGACTAGTACCGTGCGGCGTAAATACGCCTACCATTTCTCAAGACTGCAAATGATGATGTTTCAAGGTTCATAATGGTGGGTTTATTTCCGCCATGCTGTACTAGCTTTTTGATAAATAGATTAAAGCTAGGGATTTATCGTGTTTAATTTCCTCTTTTTTTCATGTTTATATAAATGTGAAAGTTATAATTTTTTCGCTATAAAAAAGTCAGCATCATCAAAATATTATAGCAAAGCAATCACAAAATATAGCTTACCTTGCGACTTACGAACACAATATTGCTGATCAAAAAAACGAATTATTCGAGTCCAGGATGCTTTAATTGTCTCTTAATTGCCCAGACATCAAATAACTAATCTTGAGTTTTTTTGCAATTATTTTCTCTGCCAAAAAGTCTTGTTACTTACTCATTGCTGTTAAGAATTTTTGGAACTTTGAAAAATTCACCTTCCTGTTCCGGCGCACTGTTAAGAATACTTTCACGGTCGGGATAGGGCTGTAATTTATCCTCTCGTGTAATATTGCTGACATCAATTGCCCGTGTTGTTGGAGGCACATTACTGACATCCAGTTCATCCAATTGTTGAATATAATCCAGAATACTTCCCAACTGGGTAGTGAATTGTTCCTCTTCTTCTGGAGTCAATTCTAAACGAGCAAGATTAGCTACTTTATGGACTTGTTCTTGGTCAATCATATTTTTTAATTAGGAGTGAGGAGTTAGGAGTGATTGATTCATAGTTCCTAACTCATTGCTTTTAGAAGAATACGTCAATTTGCGATCGCCCAGTGGTTTTTAGCCAGTTTTGGGCTTCGATGTAGTTATTGGGAGCCATGCGAATAGCTCGAATCCAATAGTCTGCGGCTTGGTCAAAGAGTGCTTCGCCAGCCTCGTTATCTCCAGCTTCTTTTTCCTTTTCGCCTTGGTAATGATAAATCACGGCGACGTTGTTTAAGGCTTGGGGTAGGCGTGGGTTTAACTCAATTGCCTGGTGATACAGTTCTAAAGCTTTGTTGTGGTCGCCGTTGCTGGCATAGATTAGCCCCATATTGTAGAGAATATAGCCGCGATCGTTGGTGTCTTCCTCTAGTGTTAGAGCTTCTTCATAGTATTCCAATGCTTCAGCATATTCGCCTTCTGCTTGGGCTGACATGCCATCTCGATAATAAACAAATGCTTCTTTAGCTTTTTTGTTGGTTGGCAGGATCTTTAGAATGATATCCGCCATCACTGTAAAGGATTTGTCAACAAAATTATCGTTTTTTTGTGTTCTTGGCATATTTGTCTCTGGGTATGGGGCATGGAGCATGGGGCATTGGGCACTTGTACTGAGCGTTGGCGCAGCCTAAGAAGAGAAGTATTCGGTATGGGGAAGAATTAATCTGTTCTCCTGTTTCTTCCCCTCATCTCCCCAATCCTCTAGCACACTCAATAGTTAATTTAACTGATTTGTGGGGGCATTCTCCTCACTGAGTGGAATGATGCACTCTGGACTATTATGCCGAGAATTGTTTACTAGGGTGCTAACTGGATAGGAAATCATTGCTGGTGCTGGATAGGGACGCAATAGCTGCTGTAGGGTTTGGGGCAAAACTCTTCTGGCAAGTTTTTCAGAGAAGTGGTAATCATTCAGGTCTTAAATCGTTAGATAATTCCACAATCCCCCTAGACCCATCAATCCTGACTCGTTGACCATCTTGCAGAAGCCATGTAGCACCTCGAACATCCATCACTGCGGGAATTCCATATTCACGAGCGACGATCGCACCGTGAGAAAGCCGTCCTCCAACTTCGGCAATTAATCCTCCAGCCCTCAATAACAAAGGGGCCCAGCCGGAATCTGTGTAAGGTACTACCAGAATTGTATCTCGATCAATCTCCGGCACATCTTGTAAATTTCGCAACACCTTCACCCTACCTTCAGCTTGCCCGTGACTGGCTCCAATACCTTGTAAAATTTGGTCAGAGTACAGCGCAGAGGGGGCTAAGGGGTGAGGAGGTGTATTGCCATAGACTAAAAGGGGTACTTGAATGATCTCACTATCTTGGGCGAATTGCGATCGCTTCGATTCCACCAACTCATCTAACTCCTCAATTAACCTAGAATCGTCACCCACAACTAAACGCTGCACTTCATCAAAGTTGAGAAAAAAGATATCTCCTGTTTTCTGGAGTAAACCTGACTTTAACCAAATCTTCTCTAAAGCAACAAAACTCCAACGCAATTCAGCTAGCAGCCGTGAATAAACTTCGGTAACTCGTCCTTTAATATCCACACGCCGTTGCACAAAAGAACGTTTACGCTTACCAGCAAAGATGCTATTAATCGCGTCTTTAGCGCCTGATTGTGGTTCGTTCCCCTGCATTAACTGCACAAACATCTGCTTAATCATCTGGGGATTTTCCCGCCAAGTGGGAACGGAAATATCAGTTCCCACTTCACTTAAATAGCCATAATCCTGAAGCAATTCGTCAAATTCTTGCAGAATTTTCTCTCCCTCTGGGGTTTGCTTTAACCGCTCAAATACCTGCTGTGGCTCAAACTCAAGCAATACCTGCTTGGCATCTGTGGCGATCGCACTGAGCGATCGCAATGCTGCTACCTCTGGAGTAACGCTATTATCAATTTGGCTATCCTTTACCCGAAAAATCGCCTGCCGTAGGGCAGCACTCAAGGGAGCTAAAATGCTGTAATATGTCCCGTGGCGCAGCAACTCCAGAATAAAGTCAATTCTGATTAGCAGCTTTGGTGGTTCCAAATTATCGACATTTTCCTGCGCCAACTGCGATAACCCAGGAATAAACCGCTGGTGATAATCCCGCTTGAAATCCTTTTCTAAATTTAATTCCCGCTTCAGCAACTTCCCTAGTCCTGGCAAATTCTCCCAGGTTGACTGCAAGGACGGTTTACTTAATTTAGCTCCTCTGGTTAAAAATTCCAGACTTGACGGCGGCAATCCCATCCGGAGAAAGATACTTCCTAAGAGGGATGCATTAAAATAGGCTCTGGAGTAATGCAGAGTTGCTGTTTCAGTAAAATCTAACCCCAAGGCACGTTCGCCCAAAACTAGAGTAAAGAATTCTCCCCAAACTCCACAAGTTAAGGGACGATTAATTGACCATGTTAAGGGGTGAATTACTCCGGGAATCACTTCGGCGGCGATTTTGCGTGTCCAAATTGGTAGTAAAGTAGTGATCGGTCGAGATTGCAACACCCAAAGCGTTTGGCCGTCATAACTCCACTCAATATCTTGAGGAGTGCTATGATAGCGTTTTTCGAGTCGGTAAGCTAAGTATGCAACTTGCTTAATTAATGCTTGTGGGACTCGTCCAGTCCCCTCTAATTGCACAGAGGAAGAATTTTCTGTTTCAATGACAAAAGCACGATATTGTTCTGGTGTGACTTTTCCAGAAACGATTTGCGTCGGGCTACCTGGAAGGGCTTCAATGATGATTGCATCACCTTGCTGAGTAATGGGATCGCGGCTGAAAGCTACACCAGAATATACACTCTGGACTTGTTGTTGAATCAACACAGCCATTGCTGTATCATTTAAGCCGCGATCGCGCCGATATTGCACGGCAGATGGCTGATTGTAAGAAGCTTGAACTTGGGCGATCGCTTCTTGTAATGCCTGTGGGCTAGTAACATTTAAAACTGTTTCATACTGGCCAGCAGCAGAAGCCTGTTCTGAGTCTTCTCCAATGGCAGAAGAACGCACCACCAAGGGAGATAATTCTGATGGCTGGAGAAATTCTGTCAACACTTGCGGATCGTCAATTGGGGCTAGTACCCACCCCTTCGGAACTGGATAGCCCCAGCGCTTAATTTGAGATAATGTAGCCGCCTTTTCTCCGACAATGGTAGCATCCAACTCTTCATCTAAAGAAACCATCGCGCGTTGGCGTAGCCCGTCGTAGACATCGCCCCGTAAAAATTCCAACATCGTTTGCGATTCTGTTTGTGCCTCTTGAACTGGTAGGTTCATATCATCAGGAATTCTTGTATAAATCCAGCCCATTAAACCAGCCAATGCAACAGCCGCAAGTATTCTGGGGATATCGCTAATGTGCAGAAGTGCCACAAACAGAGGAAAGAGAAGCAAAACCCCAAATTTGACTACCTGTTTTGATTGCAGAATTGTAAAGCTAATACCTGCAAAGAAAGATACAAATATTGCCACAAGTGGATCATGTACGACAAATCCCCAGACGACATTTGTCGTACCTGCCCCTCTACCTATCCAGTATCTACCCATTACCAGAGCGATGAGGGCAACCAATTCCCAAGATGATCCCTCTGGAAAGAAAGCACGGGTGAGGAAAACTGCCGCAACTCCTTTAAAAGCTTCCGACAAAACTGCCAGAATTCCTGCAAACTTACCGCCGTGATAAAAAGCAGCTGATACACTAATGTTTCGTGTACCAACTTGTGATAATTTCTTGCGTGTAAGCGCGTAAGTAATCCATGCAATCAGAGGTAATCCGCCCAAGAGGGGGCAGATAATTAAAATAATTAAGACACCCCAAGGTTCAAACATTCGGGATTTTGGATTTTAGATTTAAATTTTCCATCTAAAACCTCAAATCTAAAATCTAAAGTTTTTCTGAAATTTTTGATGGTTATTAGGGCGCTTTTATTTATGTAGTTGCAGAATGGACACTTGGCTACGACGGAAACCGTTTAAGACAAGTGTCCTTCTAGACTACTAATGGTTTTAGTTTAGCGCATAGGCAGCTTGCAGCGCCCAGATGATGAGAGCAGCGATCGATCCCAGAAGTAACACGGTAGAGATAGTGACTACTTTTGGTGAATCTGCACCCTCAAATTTCATAATTCCTCGATTTAAGTCGGACACAGCTTTGTAATCCTCTCTTGTTGGAGCATGAAACATTTCTTCGTTTTGATTGTAGTCCTTCTATTTATGGATAATGTTAAATTCCTAATATTATTTTGTTTAAGCTTGGGAATTTTTCCAACGCCACAATTACTTATTTCTTTAGACGTATTAGTGTTATTTATCAATGCTAGGGAGTGGGGGGGCGGACTTTCAAGGGTAGGTATTTAACAAAGGAGTCTTTTAGCAGGTAAAATACTTATCTGGCCCGAGGGTGAAAAATGGCGCTTCTTTGGCGGCAGATGCTTCGACTTTAAGCGTAGGCATCGCAATACTATCTTAACGATTAGCATTGTTTACCGGGGCTGTGGAATTCCGATTGCCTGGAAAATAGTTGAAACCCCCCAACGCTAGTAGGGAAGGCAGGGTGGTTTCATACCATCAGAGAAAAATTAAAACCAGGTATCAAAGCCTC
>CAZZZY010000300.1:0-7160 GCA_964658545.1 uncultured Acetobacteraceae bacterium
AATTAAAAGTTAAGAAAAGGCAAAATTTATTAAATAGTCATGGTAAGATTACCCAGATTTCTCACAATTGAGAAAAATTAGAATAGCTGAATTCTTCTTCAACGCACTGGTTCAAAGTCATAACCAGTGCCAGAGCGAGAACCAGGAACGATTTTCACAAGTTGGACTGGCGCATTGCGATCGCCTGATGCTAAAAACCGAATTGTACCAGAAGCGCCGGTGGCAGAAAAGTCAGAGGATGCCAATGCTTGTTGGACTCCCGAACGTGTGGGATTGCGTTCTAATGCGGCAATCAGAGCGACAGTGGCATCATAGCTGAGGGCGCTTCGCCAACTCACATCAGCGCCCCATAGCCGCCGCGATTTTTGGGGAAAATCTGACTGAGGAGCGCCGTCAATATGCCAGGGAACTGCCACTACCATCCCCACAGCTTGCTCTGTGCCAATTTCTAAAGTTTTGGTGGTGTAAACATCATCTCCTGCCAGCAGAGTTAATCGTTTCTGGTTAATTTGAACTACTTGCAATGCTTTATCGAGAGTTTCAGTGTTAGGTGCTAACATTAACACCTCTGCACCTTGCTTAGTTGCTTGTTCTAGGCTTTTAGCCGCGCTAAAATCTGCCTTGGATAAGTCAATTTCACTGGATACCTGTCCACCTTCTAGGGAAACAGATGAAACAAATTCCGACTTTAAAGACTGGCTATAATTACTCTGAGAATTAAAGAAAACCACTGCATTTTTTTTCTGCAAGGTTCTCACCATGTAGTTGGCTAAACTTCTAGCAGCCATAAAATCACTGGGAACCGTGCGAAAAACGTAGCGACTAAAGTTAGAAATTTTGACAGATGTGCTGGTAGGGGAAATTGTTACAAGTTGTCCAGAAGTATAAATAGCGCCTGCGGCTAAGGTGGAATCGCTAGTATTAGGCCCAATTACACCTAATACTTCTGAATTGTTGACCAGGCTGGAAGCGATTTGCTTGGCTATTTCTGGATTGTCGTCGTCGCTAGCTATCCCCACTCTCAATGGCACTCTCTTAATTCCCCCAGAGGTATTAATAGCATTTTGAGCTTGGGCGATGCCACGTAAAATTTCTTGCGAAGTATTCGGATCAGTGCCTATTGGTACAGAAGCCACAATGGTGTAGCTTTTGGAAGAGCCGATGCGGGCGTTATTAAGAAAGATCAGCGCTTCTGGATCATTACGGTTGAGTTTTAGGGTATCTGTGAAATTAGCGATCGCTCGATCATAACTTTTAGCAGCCATCGCCTCTACTCCTTCTTTTTTAACTGGAGAAATGTCACCCGATGTCAAGGATTTTTCCCCAAAACTAATCCGATCTTGTAGGGGAGATGGATTATTGCCTGTTTCCGAACCTGGAATGATGGTATTACCAATTTTGACCCCAGAGCCATTGGTAAACCACCAGACACCACCGCTAACTATTCCAACTGTTAGTAATAGAGCCAAGGCTAAAATTTTGGTTTCATTCTTTTGGGACATGAATTAAATAAAGAAAAAATGTTTATTTGATGATTTTGCTAAATCTAAGCACTTCACTTATTTAATTCGGACAAATCCAGCTTTTTCGATCAGTTCTTGACCCTGGGGTGTCAACAGCCAATTTGCATAAGCTTCCCCAGCTTGCTGATCTGTTTGACCATTCTGTTTAACAATTACAAATAAATTGCGGGTAATTGCGTAGTCTCCACTACTAAATGCCTTACTATTCAAGCGATTACGTTTATTGGGACATTCAGATGGAGGTACAAACGGTTCTTGGTAAGGAGGCACAAATTGATTGCTTGTGCGCCCCAGTGGTAGGGATTTAATAATACACTGTGGTACAATCTCTGGAGCAGAAGCATAGTAAATTCCACCAGGATTTGTCGCTACTTTTCGTACTGCTTCAGTGGTTGTGTCAACATAACTTACATTGGCGGCAAAATTTTCTTTATTTAGAACATTTTCGACAAAGAATTCCACTGTACCACCAGATTCTTTGCTGCGAGAGTAGACTGTAATTGGTAAGTTTGGCCCACCTACTTGTTGCCAATTAGTAATTTTGCCAGTGTAGATGTTTTTGAGTTGGGCAACAGTTAAACCAGGAATGTTGAGATCGTGGTTAACTGCGATCGCAATTCCATCAATCGCCACTGGAATTTCTTTCAAACTAAATCCTTTTTGTTTAGCTTCGGCATTTTCTTCAGCCTTGACTGAACGAGAAGATTGAGAAAAAGCTAGTTGATTGTCTATCAGCATCCGCAGGCCAGTTACAGATCCGGCTTGACCTGATGGAGGCTGAGTGTAGCGTAAAACAAACCGGGGGCACTGGCTTTCTAGTACGGAGTCTACGTCTTTACGAATGGGTGCCCATGTGGTGCTACCACCATAGTTGAATTTCCCTTCTGGGAGGTTGGACACATTACATTTACTGAGGAACTGGCTCATGGGATTATCTGTGGTGCTAGTCTCCGAAGATTTAGCAACAGTTCCATTTAGTTGCGCCCACCGTTCCATAAAAAACCATAAGCCACTAAAGATTAAGCCAATGGTGATGACAGCGGCTAAAAAAAGGCTAAGTGTTTCGTTTTTTTGAGACATAGATGGCTGTTAGCACCAGGACTTTTTTAAAGGATGAGAGATAATAATTTATAAATAAGTCGAAATATGGCTGTCAGTGAAATGGCTACTAAGGCTGCTGCAACTGATAAAATTACCACTGTCTGAATGCCAAGCCCCCCCTGTAAAAAGCGGAGAAAGAAAATAATCGCAAAAGTAATTGTCGGAATAATTAATAAATCAAACTTTTCAATCCACCGCCTGGTTTGGGCAAATACCAGTATCCCCAAAATTACAGATGCAATACTGAAAGTAACTATTGGTGATTTTACTAGACTGGAGAGAGCGATCGCGATCAATGCCCCCTCAAATCCACTAAATGCTGCCCCACCCAATAATTCCACTGTAGAAAATGCTGGTTGAGTTGGTGGATGCTGGGGGACAACGGGATTAGAACTCTGGGGTGGTTGTGGCGGAAGTGTTGCAGAGGGCGAATTCAGCTGTGTAGGGGCTAGAGGCTGTGAGTGAAGTGCATCTAGAACTTCCTGGGCTGACTGGAAGCGCTGATTAGCAGCAGGTAGCAGCATCTTGTCTAAAATATCAGCAAGGTGAGGATTGATAGTTACTTGCGATCGCCATTTCCACTGGTTACTATAGGCATCAAACAGTTGAATAGCTTCTTGATTTGTCAACAAGGTAATCAGAGTTACGGCCAAAGCGTATAAATCTGTAGATGGGAATACTTGACCCCCAGCCATCTGTTCAGGCGGTGCAAATCCCATAGAATAAATTCCTGTGGAAGAAGCAGCCCCTAGTGCAACGTTTGTCACTTGCTTAACTGCGCCAAAATCTAGTAGAAAAAGTTTACCATCACGACGGCGCATAATGTTAGAAGGTTTAATATCTCTGTGGATAATGCCTCGATTATGGACAAACCTAAGCACCTTCAGGATTTCTTGCAGCACCTCCAACACTTGCTGTTCAGAAAATTTGCCCTGTTGACCTAATTCTTCCTCTAAGTTTTGCCCATCAATGTATTCTTGTACCAAGTAAAAAAATTGGTCTTGATGCCCTGGTTGCGAACTATTAACTATCACTGGGAAGAAGGCAAACAAGTCGGGGATTTGCTCGTGATCATTACCAAGCTGTGCTAAAACGTCTGCCTCTCTCTCAAACATTATCTGTGCTTGTTGCAGTTGAGCTGAGGTTAAATTTCCTACTGGTTGAAACTGCTTAACCACACATTGACGCATTCCTGGAATTCGGCGATCTCGGGCCAAAAACGCGGCTCCAAACCCGCCCCTTCCCAGCAACTTCGTGGTAACATATCGACCATCTAGTAGCAATGGCATCCCACAGGTAGTACAGTACTTTTGCTGCGTTGTTTTCAGCGTCGTCAGATCATCTAAATCGGCAAAATAGTTTCGTGGGTGTGGGCAATGTGGACGAGTACAGTAAACTTCCATTTTCGTGATTAGTCAAAATAATTCGTAATTCGTAATGACGCTCTCGACGAGATGCTAAAAGCGTAGCTCGCTTCTCCGTAGGAGTAAGCGGACTCGCTACCGCTACGAGGACAGTAATTCGTAATTAATTTATTCAGGTTACAGAGGAACTCAATTAATTGATAAATAACAACAAACTTTTCCCTTATGTCAAACCCCTAGCTTTCCTACAATCTGCTGCGCGAACAGCTATGAGGTCATAATTACGAATTACGTAGGCGCAGCCTTCCCGTAGGGGATTACGAACTATTTAGTCATTGGTCATTTACAAAAAAACAAAGGATAAACGACCAGATTTTAGTCTTCGCCGGAAGAGGCGGGTATGGCTATATCTAATGTATTTACCACTATGCTTTTTTGTGTAAATGTTAACACATCTTGATTCCATTGAGGGTTAGCAAACTGGGGTAAAATTTCTTGACTAAAGGCTTCTGCGGCCTTGGATCTATAGCGATTAGGATTAAAAATCAGCCACAGTGTCCGTTTGACGACAACGCCTTCAATGGGGGTACGGTGGAGAACGCCCATTTGTAACTCTTTAGCGATCGCACTTGTTGAAACAAAAGCAGCCCCTAAACCAGATTGCACAGCATTCTTAATTGCTTCAATGGAATTTAGTTCCATTTCAACTCTAAAACGTCTGGTATCAATTTCACAACGTCCTAGAACTTGGTCAATCACTTTACGGATAGTTGATTGGGAATCGAGGGCAATGAATTGTAATTTATATAGGTCTTCTTTTTGGATTGTTTCAAGTTTGGCAAAGGGATGAAAGACCGGTAAAATCAGCGCTAGTTCATCTTCAGCGTAAGGAACAACTTCCAAAGATTCTGATAGTTCACCGGGAATTTCACCGCCAATAATCGCCAGATCAACTTGTCCGTTAGCGACACTCCAAGCAGTCCGCCTGGTAGAGTGGACGTGTAATTGTACTGCCACATCTGGATATTTTTGTCGGAACATCCCGATCATTTTCGGTAAAAGGTAAGTGCCGGTGGTTTGAGAAGCACCGACAATCAAAGTCCCGCCTTGGAGATTTTGTAAATCCTCAATGGCGCGGCAGGTTTCCTGACACAGACTGAGGATTTTTTCACCGTAATTTAGGAGTAGATGCCCGGCTTCGGTTAATTGGGCGCGTCGTCCTCCACGGTCGAATAAGGGGACATCTAGCTGTCGTTCGAGATTTTGGACTTGCAAGCTGACGGCAGGTTGGGAGACATAAAGACTATCGGCGGCCCGCTTGAAGCTTCCTTCTTGGGCGATCGCTTTTAAAATACGTAACTGATCTAAAGTGAAAGGAAGGTCAGACATAAGGCTCAACCCACAAACTTTGAAAGGAGCGGATGCACACAACAAATCAGGTTTGGCAGCAATCAGCCGGACATGATTTGTTGCATATTAAACTTGAAGGCTTGACTCGAAAAAGACAGTAGCACAACATCTTGACTAAAGTCTCCTTTGGAATACTTTGTGGTATTGGTTGTACTGAATTCCATTTTCTTTAAATTACTTCACCCGTGTATATGCTGCTGATTTCTTGGTTGACACCCAGTCATTTTGTCATACTGGGGTTACAAATAGTTTTTGCGATCGCTCACAGTGGAGGCGCTGCTTTGCGCCCTTGGGCAGAAAAGTTTATTGGCCCAAGGCTTTATCGCATTCTCTTTGCATTAGTCAGTCTACCGTTGGCTGTAATCTTAATTATTTACTTTTTTGGGCATCGCTATGATGGTTTGCAACTTTGGCAGGTACAAGCAGTGCCAGGAGTGCGAGAATTTGTTTGGCTGCTATCAGCGATCTCGTTTTTGTTTTTATATCCTGCTACCTTCAATCTACTAGAAATTGCTGCCATTCAAAAGCCCCAAGTTCATCTCTACGAAACCGGAATTATTCGGATTACCCGTCATCCCCAGATGGTGGGACAAATAATTTGGTGTGTTGCCCATACTCTGTGGCTGGGTACTACCTTTACCCTTGTGACTTCCATTGGATTAGTGTTACATCACTTATTTGGGGTTTGGCACGGGGATCGCCGTCTCTTGCATCGCTACGGGGAAGCCTTTGAAATTGCCAAACAACGAACTTCAATTATTCCGTTTAAAGCAATTATTGACGGTCGTCAATCTATCTTATGGCAGGAATTTCTGTGCCCTGCCTATTTGGGAGTTGCCATTTTTATAGCTTTGCTTTGGTGGTCGCACCCTCTGTTGATGGAAGCAACTGGTAGGATAAAATGGGAAATTTAAGCGATCCCCAATGTCAGTAGAAAATCCTAAATAGATTAGAATTTCAGCTTATCAATTGCCCCAAATCAATGTAGGATCAGTTCAAACATCTATCAGTGGGGGTGCGTTCAGTCAGCTTGAGATTTTTTTATATTGGTACTTGTTGGTCAGTTGTCCTTTCTTGGGAGTCAGTGGCAGATTCAGTCAAATTCCCAGAAGGACACAGCAATCAGGAGTCTAACATTCAAAAAAGCCACCGCGAGAGTCCCTCTGGCTTTTTTGTCAGGGACACATCAAAGCACTCAATTTTTGCCCAATTATTCTGTGTCCTGAGATTTAGTTCCTGAAAGCATCTATCGGCAGTTAGTGACTTACCAATCCTTCACTTCAGTACTGATAGGTAGTTTGATATAAAAACCTTATAATCCAAGAGGTGTCATGGTGTTGTTGGTTAGTGAGCAGACATTTACTCAAGAAGTTTTAGAATCTCCTATTCCTGTTTTAGTTAACTTTGAAGCACCTTGGTGTGGATTGTGTCGGATTATTCACCCACTACTGTTGCAATTTCAAGCCCAATGTGGTGAGGAAATTAAATTAGTTGGGGTTAACGCCGATCAAAATTTTAAATTGTCTACTACTTATAGGCTAAAATCACTGCCAACTTTACTATTGATTGAAAATGGCACTGTTCGCCATCGCTTGGAATGCTTTCGGGGCAGAGAAGATTTACGCCTAGCCTTAGAAGAGATTAAAGCCAGCTACAGCAATTACCCGAAAATCTACAAGAGTTCAAAAACAGTGGACTTAGAGTGTCGATCAGCTTGATCGTGGGGAATGGGGGAGATGAGGGAGATTAGGAACAAAGAGTA
>CAZZZY010000301.1:0-7149 GCA_964658545.1 uncultured Acetobacteraceae bacterium
TTCTTTGGTACAAAGTTTCTCGTGTCTATAAACGCCCGAAACGTCGGTTCAAATCTCTGCTGATTCGCAGCATCCATTGAAGGATAGGTATTCACTATGGCTAAAATCTCAACGATTTGTCTTGCATCTTGAGGTTCAAGCTTGACATGAAGTTCTCTGTCAAGCTTGATTTTGAGAGACTGTAACTCCAATGGACTCCCATTTAATTGAATTTCTTCAGCAAGAGTGTTGTAGTGTAACTTATCTCCCCAAGCGTCTCTGACCACGTAATAAGCTCTCATTAACTTAGACTTCAGAAACTTGTAACGCTCCTGGACTCCCTTGTTGATGATGTCCAGCCCCTCGGTCGTTTCCTGCCTTGAGGCAATGTCAGTAGCAAGCGTTGGGTCAGCCTTGGCATACCTGAGAAAAGTCTTGACTAGTCATAAATGGAAGCAGATTTGCGCTAAAAAAGCGATCGCACTAAGGGAGCAACACGACGCTACGATTTACTTGCTCAACTTACCGTCTACACTTTATATTCAATCTGTATACATATAGTATAGTTAATTGCATACAGATGTCAACAACCTATAGACGATTAGTGATAAAACACAGTATGCTGTAAACGTATTGTATACAATAACGAAATTATGGTTAGTAAAGCATTCTCGTTTCGCTTGCCAGATGCAGCTGTGCAAGCGATAGAATCCTTGCAATTAGATGGTGAAACTTTGAACCAAGCATTACAAAGGTTTGTCTTAGAACAGCTAGGGCTGTCTACGCAAACATCTAAATCACTATCTACAATGCTGTATACAGGTGCAGATATAGAGGAATTAATAGACAAGCGCATAGAAGCTAGTCTTGGAACTCGGTTAGATGAACTCCGATCGCAATTAGAGGCACAACTGGAGGAACTGCGGGGAAAATTGAAAGCCCGTTAGTAGACGAGAATAGCGCTACTACCGGGCAAAGAAGCAATGAAGATTCAACTGTAGCCAATAGCGAAACTATCGACCAGTTGCAAGCCGAGGTTAAAAGCCTGGAAATTCGTCTCAACCATTCCCGCAAGGAAAAGAAGGAGCTAGAGCAGCAATTGGCTGACGTTGAGCGAGAGAACAATATCTTGAAGGATGGAACAGTTCTCAACAGGAGGTTAGAACAGATTAGGGAACTGGAGAGAGAAAACCAGCAACTCAGGCAACAGCCACAAACAGCAGGTGCATCCCTTGCACCAGACTACGAGGCAATCCGCGATCGCACTTTGAATAAGCTTAAATTGGGCAAGCAATCAACGGCAGGAAAGGCGATTGAGGCTTTTATCAAGGAACTAAAGCATGGTTTATAGTCAACTTATGCACGGTTTCAACTCGGTCTCAACCCGTCTACAGTTCGCCTACACCCCAACAACAGACGGTGACAAGTGCGCTTTGTGTGCCACGATCGACGGTGATAAAGGTGGTTACACTGCCACGATCAACGGTGACAAGTGCGGTTACAATGCGGCTTGAGTGCGTCTACACTACCTACAGGTGTAGACGCAACTGTAGACGGGTAAAACTCTCTCTGGATGCCGTTTTTAGCAACTGTAGACAATTTTTTGACTGGCTATTTTTTAACAAAAATTCCCAAAAAATAGCCTTTTTTATCTAATATATTGCTCAAAAATGTAACGGCACTATTTTAACAGTTTCAAAAGCTAAACAGATAGAGATGCACCTCTGCTAATAAACCACACTTTGCAGTGAGTTAAGTAGACAAAACCTCACTGATTTGATGCCGTGCCAGAGCTTGCCTAAGATATTCCACCTCAGCCCTTAGTCGTGCATTCTCCTGTATTAACGTATCCATATCATCTTTTTTATCCACTGCCTGCTTAATTACCTTCCTCCGGTTCTCCAAGCTGAACCACTTCTGATAAATCTCAGTGTGAATCTCTACAGAATGCCCCAAGTTATCAGCAGCAGCTTTAATTGGAATGCCCATCATGTGCGCTCGAATTGCCCAAGCGTGGCGTAAATCATAGGGCGTAAACGGAATATTTACGCGCCTAAACCATGATGAACAATTAACCCGAATAGTGTTGATATCTGTAAAACTAGTCCTGCCATCAGTTTGAGCTTTTAACAGTTCCAAATACTCTACGTTTTTTAAATCAAACAAGTAAACCCATTCAGGATGTAGCGGTAAAGCTTCTCTGTAACCAGTCTTAGTATCTGGGTGAACCTTCCATGTATTATCTTTATTTTCAGGATTCAACCACCAATCAATTTCAGGATTTACAAACAGTTCTCTTGGGCGTAGTCCATAAGTAGCAAGCATTCCATACACCCATTCCCACATCTTCCAACTGTCTAAGCAATTCTTCTTGATTGTTAGGCTTCTAGTCAAAGAATAATGATGAAAAGATTCCTGATATTTGATGATATCCTCATCACTGGGAATGTCCCTAGCCTGACTTTTGGGTTGTGTAGCTTTAAAATGTTCGAGAGTGAAACCAGTTAAATTAAGAGTTGATTTTAAAACCTTCAACGATTTAACGGCACTGTATTTGGCAGAGTCTCCCGTCAACTCTGCAAATCTTTTATCAATCTCCGATTGAGTCAATAAAGTATCTAGCCCAATCAATCGCCGTAAATACTCCTTGTAATAGAAAAAGGTGTGTTTACTTTTTTCTGTTAATTTGCGTGTTTTGAAATACTCAGTTTCAAACTCTTCTAAAACATCACCAAGGGTTTGGGATCTGTTGCTGACCTTAGCGATTTTACCCAGATATTTATCAGTCCATTCAAACTGTTTACGGGCGAGTAGCTTGCCTAGCTCGTTTGCCTCTTCCTCAGCTGTTCTCAACCCGTCCAAGCTTGCAGGGATATTTAGCGAAATCTTGTACTGCTTAAAACCAGTTCCTTTAGTGTCGCGATCGCCGGGTTTGATTGGTAGAGATGCTTGCAATTGAATAGTATCCCGTGCCACGACCAAGCCAACTTTGACCTTAGCGGCTTTTAGACGGGCCCTAGTGTCTGTCAAACCTTTATCAAACTTGCGTTCCAGATGCTGCCGAGTAGCCTTCATGTGTTTCTGCGTTCCTAGATAGCTGCCATCGGTAGATGCTGGCGGAATGAAATCCTCAAAAACGTCCTGCGCCTTGCTTTTCATTGTGTCTTAAATGTGTCTTAAAATTTAGTCCATTTAGAACAATGTTTAAATTGAGCAAAGTCAGGCGTGGACTAAATCCTGGTATCACAATATATTAAATCATACTTTGTACAGGGTATACCATAAGCTTCTTCCATGTGACGGCTGATGTAGTTCATCGACCGATAACAGTGGATGAGGTTCATCTTCACATTGGGGGTCATCAACATTTCGTTGATGGTGCCATCACCTGACCACTGAGCGACTACGCGCAAGCCGAGTTCTTCTAACAGGATGCGGCTAGCCCAAGCATCACCACCGATGTTGTAGTCACCAATGATGGCTACATCATAAGGAGTTCCTTCAAACTTGAGTGTACCGTCTTTCTTAGCTTGGTCTGATCTGGTGAATACCCAGTCACGAACCATGTCGTTAGCAATGTGGTGTCCCAAGGACTGAGAAACACCACGGAAGCCTTCACAACGTACAGGTACAACAGGCTTGTTAATTTCTTTAGCTACTTTCTTAGCTACTGCTTCGATGTCATCCCCAATCAAACCGATGGGACATTCAGATTGAATGGAAACACCACGGTTGAGGGGGAAAAGTACATCAAGTTCTTGGATTAGCTTAACAAGTTTCTTGTCACCGCCGAACACGATATCTCGTTCTTGGAAATCGGAGGTGAAGTTCATGGTACCAAAGGTATCAATACCTGTGGTGCCGATGTAGTAGTTACGACGACCAGACCAAGACCAGTAACCGCAACCTACAGGCCCGTGGCTGATGTGGATCATGTCCTTAATAGGACCCCAAACCACACCTTTAGAACCGGCGTAAGCACAACCACGAGCAGTCATTACACCAGGAAGGGATTTGATGTTAGACTTAACGCCGCAATCGGACTTACCTTCTTCGTATACGTTTAAGTGCTTTTCCCGCTTTTTAGCAGCTTTTTCTGGGTAAGCACTGAGAACTTCTTTAATTAGTTCTTTTCTTTCTTCGATGATGTTTTTGTTTTCTGGAGGTGTCATACTTAGCCTGTGTGACTCGTAAGGATGGGGGGATAGGGGGACTAGGAGTCCCCTCTAAGATTAGGGGGGAGATTAGAGGGAAAGGTAAAAGGTCAAAGGTAAGATGGAGATTCTTCCTTTTTCCTTTTTCCTTGTGCTAAAGCGTTATTTCTTAGCGGTGACTTATGCTACAGGAGCTTCAGCAGCAGTCTTACCAACCAACATTGCAGCATTTTCCTCGCTTTCGAGAATACCGAATTCAATCAACAAGTCTTCTAGTTCTTCCATTTCGATGGGTGTAGGAATAGCTAGATTCGTGTTGTTGATGATCTTTGTAGCCAATGTCCGGTATTCGTTAGCTTGGTTGCTGTCAGGTGCGTACTCGTTAACAGTCATCCGGCGCAATTCTGCGTGTTGAACGATGTTGTCACGGGGTACGAAGTGAATCATTTGGGTGTTCAACCGTTTTGCCAAGGTTTCGATCAGTTCGTGTTCCCGGTCAGTTTTACGGCTGTTACAAATCAAACCACCCAAACGCACGCCACCTGTGTGAGCATACTTAAGAACACCACGAGCAATGTTGTTAGCAGCGTACATCGCCATCATTTCACCTGATGTTACGATGTAGATTTCTTGTGCCTTACCTTCACGGATAGGCATTGCGAAACCACCGCATACAACGTCACCTAATACGTCGTAAGATACGAAGTCTAGGTCTTGGTAAGCACCATTTTCTTCTAAGAAGTTGATGGCGGTGATAATACCACGACCTGCACAACCTACTCCGGGTTCTGGACCACCAGATTCTACGCAACGAACGTCACGGAAACCCTTGAGCATCACTTCATGGAGTTCGATATCTTCTACTGCACCACGTTCTGCGGCGAGGTGAAGAACGGTTGTTTGAGCTTTGCTGTGCAGCATCAAACGGGTGGAGTCAGCTTTAGGGTCGCAACCGACGATAAGGATGCGTTGACCCATTTCTGCCATAGCTGCTAAGGTGTTTTGGGAAGTGGTAGATTTACCGATACCGCCCTTACCGTAGAAAGCTATCTGTCTGATCTTTTCTTCTGTCATGGTTCGTATTTCCCTGCAATTGGTTGGTTGGTGGGTATGGAGCTTTTGTCTGTTGCGTTCACACCTGTAGAGCGACAGTAGTGAGCACGTGTAGAGCATCGTTGATAGCATCGGCATAAATGCCTGCTGGGGGCGATCGCTCCACAGCTAAAATGATCGAAAGTAGGTACATATATTTCGTCGTTAAATTTTTTTCTTTTTGTTCTTTGTCCTTTGTCATTTGTTCTGACAAAGAACAAAGAAAGTTACGCAATTTACAAATACGTCATAATGTGCTTTAGCTTGAAAGACTTAATAGGACTTGATTTGCTATTTGTCAACAATCAATGCATAAGTCCTATTACTTGTTTAAAATCGCGCCCTTTACATTTGTGACACGCTCTAGTGCAGCTTTGGTGTCTTCTGCTGACTCTCCACGCACAGCCATTGCTTCACCGAGATGCTTGGCGATCGCATCGAAGTGTGGTTGCTGTAGGTTCATTCCGGCGTGGGTTTTGTCCATTGGACGACCTGTGTATTGCTTTGGCCCCTCAAAAATTTGAGATAAGAAAGCAACAAGATGATTACGTTGCTTCGGCATATCTGTACCAGCAAAAATGGGATTGAGGAGGCTGTCTGTGGCAATGCGTTTGTGGAGTTCATCTACTATTTGTTCAATAGCTGGTTGTCCGCCAAGTTTGTCGTACAATGTACTCATATTCTGTTCCTTTGAAGCGAGTTAGATGATGAAATTTGCTTTTTAGGCGCTTAATCTCTGGGCTATATGCTGTTAGCCGTCATAGTGATAGGACTGAGACCAATTCGTAATTCGTAATACCTTGGGGGGAGCGATCCTTCGGGTGTCTACGTAATTCTTAAAAAAGATAAGTTAGATTTCAATCTGTATCTTTCTTTTGGCGAATTGGGATGAAGCATTGAGTGGAGACAATGATTCAATTCAAATCCTACTTTCTGTTCCTGGCTGAATGCATATTAGGGCGTATTTGTAGAATACGTTAAGTCCTACAGCAATTCCTAAACTGCTTCGACTACAAGGCTCTTGCTGACACGATCTTGTAATCTGGCTTCGATCGCAATTTTTAGGGTTGCTGTACTACTAGAACAGGAACCGCAAGCACCTTGCAGGACAACTTTAACGCGATCGCCTTCTACATCATAGAGTTCTACATCTCCCCCGTCTGCAATGAGTACGGGTCTAACTTCTTCATCGAGAACTTTTTGAATTAAAGCAATCTTTTGCACGTTGGTTAGCGCTCGTTGCTTAGATGTAACAATTTCTGTGGCAACTTTTACGCCGTAATTGTTGAGAGCAGGTGAGGCGTATTCCTGTTGAACTGATCTAATAATATCATCAATGTTCGCCAGACAGGAACCGCATCCGCCACCAGCTTTTACATAATTTGTTACTTGTTCAGCATCCGTGAGATGATTTTCTAGAATCACGCGACGAATCTTAGACTCGCTAATACCAAAGCAACTGCAAACTAACGCGCCTTCATCGTCATCATCGTGGGTAGCTAGAGGAATGCCACGATAATTGTAGATAGCGGCTTCTAGCGCTTCTTGTCCCATAACAGAGCAATGCATCTTTGCTTCTGGCAAACCACCAAGGTAATCTGCAATGTCTTTATTGGACACTTTCAGAGCTTCATCTAAGGTTAAACCTTTGACCATTTCGGTTAATGCACTCGAAGATGCGATCGCACTGGTACAACCAAAGGTTTGAAAGCGAGCATCTAGGATCTTATCAGATTCTACTTCCACTTTCAGGTGCAATCTCAGAGCATCGCCGCAAGCAATGCTGCCGATTTCACCCGTTGCAACCTTAACTCCAACTTCGCCCGTTTCTTCAATTTCTCCCTGATTTTTGGGATCGTAAAACAGTTCTAATACTTTATCAGTGTAGTCCCACATAATGAATTTTAGATTTTAGATTTTGGAT
>CAZZZY010000302.1:0-7147 GCA_964658545.1 uncultured Acetobacteraceae bacterium
GCACGCCGCGCAGTTTTCACCGCAAATCTTTGCAGATAGTTATCTAAATTTTGTAAACAAGTGCAACGAAAAAGACCGTTTTCGGAATGATGGTCTTGGCTAATGTCTTATTTTTTTCAGGCTTTTGGCAATTTCCCCCAGAAGCACATCATTTTGGCTTTAATATTGGGACTATGTGTGGTGTGGATTATTAAGGAGTATGATGACTGCCCAGAGCTCACTCCTCTCCGGCAAGCGAGGCGTACGGCAAGACACTAGAGCGTCTACGCGTACTTTCTTAAAACGCGGTCAAAAAACAAAGACGCCAAAAGTTAAGCCCAAAGGTTTATCTTTTCAGGGTTTAGACGGAGAGTTTGCCAAACGACTGTTCGATATAGTGTTTTCGCTGTCGGTATTAATTTTGTTCTTCCCCCTCTACTTAATTTTGGCCTTGCTCATTGCTCTTAGCTCAGAAGGCCCAATTTTTTATGTCCAGGAACGGGTAGGGAAAAATTACAAAGCGTTTAATTGTATTAAATTCCGAACAATGGTAAGCAATGCGGACGAAATCCTCATGCAAATGATGGAAACATCGCCCGAATTGCGACAAGAATTTGAAAGCAGTTTTAAGCTGAAACAAGACCCCCGGATTACCAAAATTGGTCAATTTTTGCGAATTACTAGCTTAGACGAATTTCCCCAGTTCTGGAACGTTTTAAAAGGAGACATGAGTGTAGTCGGCCCCCGACCCTTAGTAGCAGAAGAACTGCCAAAATACGGTTGTCACATCGATGAAATTTTAACAATCCGTCCAGGAATTACTGGTTTGTGGCAGGTATCTGGGCGTAATGATATTCCCTACCCTCGGCGAGTCCAAATAGACCTGCATTATGTCAAATTTAGGAATTTCTGGCTTGATTTATGGATCATTTTGAAAACTGTTGATGTAGTTATTTTACCCAAAAATAACGGAGCATACTGAGCAAATACGTAGGGTCGATTCTGCGGGGCAGTCAATGCCCCTAAAAATATAATTTCAAATATCTATTTTATTAAGTCTTCACAAAACCAGATGATGTATATGAAATTTTGACAAAAAAACAACGTACACAAAAATAGTGTTGATCTATCTGGTAAAAGAAAATATATACATAATTAAACAATCTTGGTTTATCTAAGGTTGAACTTACGTGTTAAATTACTTTTTATTAAGTATATTTATTTACGGAAAAAGTCTCATAACAACAAGGACTCGTAGGTTTCCCATTAGGCAATTCAGCAATTAGTTGCTAGGTTGTATCAGATTGCTTGTAACTTTTTAATCAAAGACGATAAGGGATAATTGAGCATGACGCAACAGAAGCGAGCGCTGATTACTGGTATCACTGGTCAAGATGGTTCATATCTGAGTGAGTTTTTGCTAGAACAAGGTTATGAGGTTCATGGCATCATTCGCCGGACTTCTACATTCAACACAGACCGCATCGATCATATTTACGAAGACCCCCATAAAAATGGAGTCCGGTTGTTTCTTCACTACGGTGACTTGACAGATGGTACGACGTTGCGGCGCATTTTAGAAGATGTCAAACCAGTAGAAATTTACAACCTCGGCGCTCAATCCCATGTCAGAGTAAGCTTTGATTCTCCAGAATACACGGTAGATGCTGTAGGAATGGGGACGCTGCGTCTGTTGGAAGCGATTCGAGACTACCAACACCGGACTGGAATTCAGGTGCGATTTTACCAGGCGGGTTCTTCAGAAATGTACGGTTTAGTACAAGCAATACCCCAAAGTGAGACAACGCCCTTTTATCCCCGCAGTCCCTATGCCTGTGCGAAAGTTTACGCCCACTGGCAAACTGTAAATTATCGTGAGTCTTACGATTTGTTTGCTTGTAACGGCATACTTTTTAACCACGAGTCACCAAGACGCGGTGAAACCTTTGTAACCCGCAAAATTACTAGAGCTGTGGCTGGTATCGTTGCTGGTAAGCAAAAAAAGATTTATATGGGTAATCTAGATTCCAAGCGAGATTGGGGCTATGCAAAAGATTACGTCAAAGCAATGTGGTTGATGTTGCAGAAAGACCAGCCAGATGATTACGTAATTTCTACTGGTGAAACCCACTCAGTGCGGGAGTTTTTGGAACTGGCATTTAGTTATGTAAATCTTAATTGGCAAGATTATGTAGAGTTTGATGAGCGTTACCTCCGTCCATCTGAGGTAGATTTATTAATTGGCGATTCTACCAAAGCCCGGCAGCAGTTGGGCTGGACACCATCAGTCACCTTTGAACAATTAGTTTCTTTAATGGTAGAAGCAGACTTACAAGCATTAGGTCAGACTTCACCCAATGGAAATGGTTCGCAATTTCCACATGACATTGCGACTGTTCGTCAAGAACTAGGCGCTTTGCACTTCTGATTCGCACCACAGAGGATAAAAATATGACAGCCTTAGAACTAAAAAATCAACGCATTCTCGTCACTGGTGGGTCGGGATTTCTAGGTCGTCAGGTGATAGATCAACTGTGTAAAGCAGGAGCTGATCGTGAGAAGATTACAATAGTGCGATCGCGCGATTGCGATTTGCGTGTTTGGGAAAATAGCCAACGCGCAGTTGACCAGCAAGACATAATTATCCATTTAGCAGCTCATGTGGGTGGCATCGGTCTAAACCGCGAAAAACCCGCAGAGTTGTTCTACGATAACTTGATCATGGGAACCCAGCTAATTCACGCTGCCTATCAAGCTGGAGTAGAAAAATTTGTTTGTGTTGGTACTATCTGCGCCTATCCTAAATTTACTCCGGTGCCATTTAAAGAAGACGATCTTTGGAATGGCTACCCAGAGGAAACCAACGCTCCCTATGGAATTGCTAAAAAAGCGCTTTTAGTTCAATTGCAATCTTACCGCCAGCAGTACGGTTTTAATGGAATTTACCTACTGCCAGTTAATTTATATGGCCCAGAAGATAACTTTGACCCAGGAAGTTCCCACGTTATTCCAGCGTTAATTCGCAAAGTTCACGAAGCCCAAATTAAGGGAGAAAAGCAACTCCCCGTTTGGGGTGATGGCAGTCCCACCCGCGAGTTTCTGTATTCAGAGGATGCAGCGAAGGGGATTGTTATGGGGACTCAATTCTATAACGAATCAGAACCAGTTAACTTGGGAACGGGTGCTGAAATCTCCATTCTTGATTTAATAACTCTAATCTGCGAATTGATGGAGTTTGAAGGTGAAATTGTTTGGCAAACTGATAAGCCTAATGGTCAACCCCGCCGTTGTTTGGATACCGAACGGGCAAAGCAAGCCTTTAATTTCACGGCTCAGGTAGGCTTTGAGGAAGGGTTAAAGAATACCATTGAATGGTATCGTCAACACGCTGCATAACCATGTATTAATTAATATAGGCTCTTATAAGCTGGGTGATGCCCAGCTTATTTGTTTGACGCTATAAATTTTTATGGATAAAGTTAATAAAGCAGAACTACGACGAACTCTGCTCAAAACACGTCAATCAATGTCGGTTGGAGAGTGGAAAGAAAAAAGCGATCGCTTATGCTCTCATTTACAAAACTCTACTTTGTTTACCCAAGTAAAAACAATACTTGCGTATTTTAGCTTTCGCCAAGAACCTGACCTCAGTCCACTATTTGCCAACACTAAATATCGTTGGGGATTTCCTCGCTGCGTTGATAAATCATTATGTTGGCATCTTTGGACACCTGGCGATTCTGTCCAAAGCGGCGCTTATGGCATTATTGAACCTCATCCCGCCGCGCCAATTTTAGATGCTGCTGAAGTGGATTTGATTCTCGTCCCCAGTGTTGCTTGCGACTATCAAGGATATCGCCTGGGTTATGGCGGCGGATATTACGATCGCTTGCTCAGTTTACCGCAGTGGTACACAAAACCGACTATCGGAATTGTCTTTGATTTCGCCTATTTGTCCCAAATACCTATTGAACCTTGGGATAAACCGCTACAAGCTGTTTCTACCGAAACCGGGTTGACTCGGAAAGCTTAAGGGTTCAGGATGATGAAGACTCATTATCAAATGTTTTATGACTAATCCAACGTCATCTACCACTGAGCAAGAAGCAATAATTGACGAGATTATAGCAAGTAGTCTCCAATCTCAACAAAAAACAGGCCCAGACCTCCGCCAAATTCATAGCAAAAGTCATGGACTTCTTTCGGGAGAGTTTATTATTGAACCCAATCTTCCTGAAGACCTGAGAGTAGGTTTATTTAAAACGTCCCAAACCTATCCTGCGTGGATTCGTTTCTCTAGTGGTGGTTCGCCTAAAAAGCGTGGAGAATTCACCTCTGATAGCCAGCCGGATGTTCGCGGTATCGCCATCAAGGTGATGAATGTGGACGGGCAAAAAATTCTGGATGATGAAGAAAAAACTCAAGATTTTATACTCAACAATTATCCGATTTTCTTAACTAAAGACGTTCGTGATTACGTTGATCTTTCCAAAGCAGGTAGTGGACAACTTAGCCCAGAACGCATCCAGGAACTTGGTTATGCCTTTGCAATCTTGCAAAAAATTGGCAGCCAAAAAGTAGGAAATCCGCTTTTAATTCAATATTGGAGCATGGCTCCGTTTAAGTTTGGGAATCGCATTGTAAAATTATCTGTCAAATCCCAACACCCTGAAAAAGCACCGGAAACACTTCCAGAATCAGAAAATTACCTCCGAGAAGCAATAGTCAAATATTTGACTGAAGAAAGTCGAGAAGCATTTTTTGACTTCTTAATTCAGTTTTATGTAGATGATGAAAAAACGCCGATTGAAGACCATGTTCAAGAATGGCAAGAATCAGATTCACCGTTGATTAAAGTTGCATCAGTCCGCATTGTCAGTCAGAAATTTGACTTTGAAGAACGCAAACGTTTAGATGAGGGTTTGCTATTTTCTCCTTGGCATACACTTCTAGATCATGAGCCTGTTGGAAGTATCAATCTCTCTCGCAAGAGGCTTTATAGCGAACTTGCAAAATATCGACGAGAACAAATTGTCCAACGCTTGCGGGAACCACAACCTTATGTAGCGGTTGAAGATTAACGGTTATAATCTGATTTACAACTCTAGGATGATATAGCAATCCTAAATGATTCGTAAACTTCTTTCCTTCTTCTCTTGGCGGCTTCTCTACGAGACGCTGCGCGTTGGCGGTTCGATAATTTTTACAATTCAAATAGGATTGCTATACAACTCGGAAAGTTATTAATTAAATGTTGAACTGGAAAAAATCACGATCGCAAAATCTGCTCATGTATGCGCTATTGGGAGCGATCGCACTGGTGATGCTCTTTCCTTTACTATGGCTAGTTAGCACAGCCTTAAAATCGCCTACGGAAAATATTTTGCAGTCGCCGCCACAGCTATTACCTGCGTCACCGACACTAGATAACTTTGTGAGTGTGTGGAACTCTCTACCTTTTGGACAATACCTATATAACAGTACTTTAGTGTCAGTGCTGACAGTTGGCTTAAACCTACTATTTTGCGCTTTAGCTGCCTATCCCTTAGCTAGATTGTCATTTGTAGGGCGAGACTGGATTTTTGTGGCGATTGTCTCTACGATTATGATTCCCTTCCAAATCGTGATGATTCCCCTCTATATTTTGACAGTCCAGTTGGGTTTGAGAAATAGTTATTTAGGAATGATTTTTCCGAGTTTAGCTTCTGCCTTTGGCATTTTTCTGTTGCGCCAAGCTTTCATGAGTGTGCCCAAAGAAATAGAAGAAGCCGCCCGAATGGATGGCAGTTCGGAGTTAGGATTGTGGTGGTATGTGATGTTACCAGCAGTTCGTCCAGCATTAGTAACTTTAGCTATTTTCGTATTCATTGGTGCTTGGAGTGACTTTTTGTGGCCTTTAATTGTCATCCAAGACGAAAATTTATACACTCTTCCCTTGGGAGTCGCAAAGCTAGCAGGGACTTTTTCTCTGGACTGGCGTTTAGTAGCAGCTGGTTCAGTAATTGCGATCGCCCCAGTCTTATTGCTATTTTTATTTTTACAACGTTACATTGTACCCACGGAAACTGGTAGCGGTGTCAAGGGTTGAAAAAGACTTCTCCAAGTTAGTAGTCAAAACAAGAAAGTGCTGTTAGTGGTAGTGGGATGTTTAGCTGCTACTAACAGGAGGATCTCATTTCTTTACTCATAACGGGCTAAACGCCCGCTAACGGAACTGTTTTGCCCCATGCCCAATGCCCCAATTCAATAAGCACCAGTCTTTTTCAATACCACCCAGATAGTTTTAATAATCAGCCTCAGATCATAAGTTACAGACCACTTGCGTTGATAATCTATATCCATCTTGACAATGGTTTCAAAGTCTGTAATGCTAGACCGACCATTAGCCTGCCATTCTCCAGTAATGCCTGGTTTGACTCGCAATCTATCCCAGTGGTGTGGATCGTAATGGCTAACTTCATCAGGAGTGGGTGGACGAGTACCAACTAAACTCATGTCCCCTAGCAAAACATTCCAAAATTGGGGAAACTCGTCTAAACTGGTACGCCGCAAAAACTTACCTACAGGAGTAATGCGAGGATCGTCAACAGATTTAAAGATGTGACCTTTGGCTTGGTTTTCAACCAAATGCTTGAGTTTATCGGCATCGACAATCATGGAACGGAATTTCCAGATGCGGAAGGTTTTGCCGTTCAAACCACAGCGAATTTGGGAATAAAATATTGGACTTGGCTCATGAATAAAGGTAGCAATTGCCACGGGAATTGCTATCATAAATGTAATAACCAGCCCTATAATAGCTCCAACAATGTCAATTAATCGTTTGCTCACGCTTAAAGTTGACGGGTGTAAAGGGTGTTGCGAACAATTGACTGAATAAAGATAAAGATTATTCACAAAGGCTAACTTATTTTATAACAGGAATTTTTGTATCAGTAGTGTAGACAATTGTTACTGCTCTTTGTCTTTACCACTGGGTGTTAATATACACAAAATTTAAATAATAAAAAAACCGAAAACCCAAAGTTTACACAATCTTCCAATTAAAGTAATATAGTGTAAAACTACCGTATTTTTCTCCATCCACTAAAAAAAGATATTACTACCGTATATATCCCAATACGCTTGGGTTAAGGCTAAAACTCTGTTACCAAAGTCAATTTTTTAA
>CAZZZY010000303.1:0-3506 GCA_964658545.1 uncultured Acetobacteraceae bacterium
ATGGAATAACCAATTTCTAAGTTATTCGCTGATTTTACATTTCGTCATCTAGCTTGATTTTTGAGCGCCGACTTACTTATCTCTCCGACAATTGCCTGAATATGTGGGATGGTGCTTTAATATACGGCATCACACACCTCACAAAACTTGCATCCCGACTTCTGTAAAAAGTCTGATTTAGAAGATGCCCCAAAAATGGAGTAAGCCTTGACCAGAAAAAGCTTCAATCAAAATTGCAGATAGAAAACCAATCATTGCAAGACGACCGTTCCAATTTTCACTCTGAGGAGTGAAGCCAAAACGCACAGCATTAGGATCTTCTGAAACAATAGGCGCAGGATTCTTAAAACCTGACATAAGTAAAACTCCAAAGTTCAAGGGTTATAGCAGTTTTAACTGTCTGTAAAGTAATGTAACAGATGTTGAAAAAAATGCAACTTGGAATAGAGACAGAGCTTGGTTGAAGCTATATAATTCGCTACTACACTAGCATTCTCCCAGGGCTATTTCATTCTAAAGGAAGGCGCAATATGGTATAGTGCAGCGCAAATTCTAGCTTTTTGCTCGCCACGACGAACAATGCCAATTAGTACATATTTTCTAAAATATCTGGTTTTTAATCTATTCGTCATTATCAACATTTGGGTGAAAGTAGACATCGCATTACGAATTTTGCGCAGTGCTACTAGCCTTCAACTTCGGATAAGCAATCCGTTTATGATGAAATTGCTGCCAAACATCCACAAATATCTGAGCAATTTGTGACATCTCTTCCCGTTTTAGTCCTGAATCTATGAGTTGATTGTCTTGCCATTTGGCACGCAGAATATTATTTAGCATTGTTAAAGCTTGTTCGGTGGAGACTTCTTTTTCTTTAAGCGATCGCTTCTCTCCCCCAGGTTTAGCCGATGCTTGCAGCGATCGCAACGCTGCTTCGCAAGAATCTGCTAACATGACAATTCCGGTTTCCCGTGATTGGGGAATCGGCCCATCGTAGCGAAAATCTGCGTCGTCTAGTGTTAAACTTGGATCTTCCTGAACCATTTGCTGGGCTTGGTGATGGAAATAGGCAATCAGAATCGTTCCCTGATGCTCTGGAATAAAAGCTTGAACTGCTGTCGGCAAAAGGTGTTTACGTGCCATCACCAACCCTTCAGTTACGTGCTTTTTGATAATCTCTGCACTCTTCCAAGGGTCTTTAATCTCTGTATCGTGTTTATTCGGCCCCCCCATTTGATTTTCAATAAATCCAAGGGGGTCGTGCATTTTGCCGATATCGTGGTATAATGTCCCAGCCCTAACTAGTTCAACATTACATCCTAGTTCTTTAGCAGCAGCTTCGGCAAGGGTAGCTACAAATAAAGTATGTTGAAAAGTTCCGGGAGTCTCTGTAGCAAGTCGTTTTAATAAGGGGCGGTTAGGATTTGCCAACTCTGCGAGGCGGATGGGAGTGACTAAATCAAAAACTTTTTCGAGATAAGGACTCAACCCTAAAGCGACAACACTCCAGCCTAAACCGGATAAAGCAAAAAACCCGGCTTCTCGGAGGACGATATACCAGGTTGAACCAAATGCTTGACCAATTAAGATTTTAACAACTAGATAAATGCCGCCCTGAGTTAAAGCGATCGCAACACCTAATAATGCTAATTCTTCACGCGATCGCAATCGTTGTGCTACGTAACTACCTAATATTGCCCCACCTGCACCAGCTAACAGCACAGCCTTGCTCATATCCAAGCTAATAGCTAATATCGGCAACAGCAGTCCGACAACTGTCAGCCCCAAAGTGGGGCCATAGTAGCTTCCCAACAATAAACCAAGGGCGCTCCAGGTGGTATAAGACAATCCCATTGTCACCAAACCTGGCACACTCAGAGCTAGTAATAACACCAATAGGCGATCGCGTTGTCGCAATTCGTAATCGATATGTCGTTCTACCCAGACAAAAATGCCAATGGCGATCGCGATCACGCCTCCTAACTTCACCAACCCCCACCATTTTACCTCCCGGCGAATCAGGTGATAATGCTCCAGCACTTCAAAGTTCCATGCAGTAATCTGCGCTCCTTTTTGGACAATCACCTCACCACGTCGTACCTTCACCATCACGGGTAGCACTCCAGCAGCAGACTTTTGAGCGTTTTCTCTCGTTTGCTCTTCATCTTTTTGCAGATTTGGTCTGAGTACAGCTAACAACAGATTCTTTGCCAAAGCTTCAGCAGATTCTGGGACAAAGGTCTGCAATTGTAAACTCACCGCATCCTCTAAAATCTTTCTTGGCAGTCCCTCTGGGATGCCTTGGGTGAGAATCCGCTCAGTAGTTTGATGGATTCCCGTTTGTGTTTTTTCCCACTCCGCATCTGACAAATCCAAAAGGAGGGGTGCTGCCTCGTATACGGCTTTGGGGCTAACAGTCTCTAACTGTAAAAATTTGGCAGTGGCTTGGATATATCTTTGGCGTGTTTGGGAAATTTTGACAATCAGTGAAGACAAGTTTTTCTCAGAAGTTTTGACGCGGTAAGATTCTAGTTCTGCTACTCCTTGAGTAAAGTCAGTACTTTGAGAGAAATCAACTAACTCTGTCTTCTGTGGCTTTACCTGTGGATTCTGGGAATCAGATTTAGATGGCGCGGTACGCGGTTGGCGTTCCTGATTGGGTGCAACTAGAGATGATGGACGAGATGAGGCGGTTCGTCCTGTTGCTTTTTTCTGCTGGTTTTTACTATTTTTTACAGCTACTAGCAGTGCTTGCCATTCTGATTCAGGACAAGAACGGAGATAACGCTGGGTAGAGATGGACAAAACTACAGGATCAAAAAAAGGAAAAGCTCCAGCAACAGTGCGAATTTCGTTGCCATCATCCAGAAGTTGTTGCAAATTTTCGTTGATTTTTTCGTTCATTCGCGCATCAAGCATCAACATTTGTAAGGAGCTAGAACTTACGGCTTGGCGCTTGGCTTCTGTTTTTTTCTCATCTTCGATGCTAGCTGTATCAGGCGCTGTAATTGTCTGAGGTGCAGGATTTCCTATTTGGAGTTGAGTTTCGTTATATAATTTATGCCCAATAATGCCTGTAAGGGATAGTAAAGCGATCGCTAAAATTCCCAAAGAACGCTGTTCATGCACCCAATCTAAACTGACTGCATAAATACTACTCTTAGTTTTGACCGATTTAGCCTTTAACTTGAGCGCTCTTTCTTGTTTTCGGCGATGTCTACGCCGGGCTACGCCTGCGCTTTTGTCATTGGTTTTTGATAAAAACAGAAATATATTCTTCAAGATAGTCCTTAGAAGTTCCCTTCTATGGCTTTTACCTTTGGGACTTCTCATTAACTTTCCCTTACGGCGTAGACCTTTGTACTGTCGCCGCCAGTGAGTCAATTGCTGGGTCAAGAACTGCAAAAATTGCTGCATTTTCATTATCTTTGCCTGCAATTGCCGACTTTGATAGCTCAAAAAAAGACAATCATCAGGGAAGTTGGCTCTGCGGCGGCTGCAACTAC
>CAZZZY010000303.1:3516-7123 GCA_964658545.1 uncultured Acetobacteraceae bacterium
ATTCGTAATTATTGTTAACGCGCTCGAATAACGCGAGGAGCTGCGTAAACTGAAAGCAAATCTACCTTACATCCCTCGTCTGTTAACTCCCTTGAATTTAAAGCCAGATTATACACTCCTGACCACACCGCCACAAATGCATCGGTCAATTCTAGCATTTCGGAAAAGCTACTTAATTCCCATGCGGGAGAATTCTTCTGCAAGAGCAAGACTTGCCAATTTACGGGAATTCCGCCCATACCGTTATATGCTCCTGATAAAGCACCAGTAATTGCCCCTGTAGCCTGTGAACTTAGAGACGTAGCATCTTGCACTTGAGAATTGCCATTGTGAGTAGCCCGTAAAACTGCAAGGCGAAAGTCTTCCAAGGTACTCAAAAAGCAGTATATTGCTATAGCAATAGTGTTACTAAGTTTTTTTTCCCTAGCAAACTCTACTTGCACCCTTGATAATCCAGCCCCTTTCTCTAATAAATTCTGGACTGTTAATAATTTTTCTGGTATCGATGTTGTTGTTTCTCCGATAAAAGAAATTGTTTGCGGGATCAGGGTTAGAGGGTTGAGTTTTTCAGTCAGGGCAAGAGATATCGCATATCCTACCGCTAGTGTTCCATCCCGTACTACTGGGTCATCCTCCCAGATTTTGAGTACACGCAGCAAGTTCTGTCGCAGCTTAATCGGATTTTCGTGAAAAAAAAGCGCTACTGGCAGTGTGGCAATAATTATTTCTATTGATATGTCATCAGTTGCTGCTAAATGAAGAGATTTTTGCTGCTGACGTGCTATCCAATCATCTAAGTCTAATTTACCCAACGCAATCAAACTTTCAGTACCCAGAATTGCCATTCTGCCCAAATCCAGGCAACTCTGAGACTGTATTTTACCACCAGAGGCTAAACTTCCTCCTAGAAACGCTCCGAGTAAAGTACCTCTAAACCGACTTACAGGAGTGTAACGCATGAATTATATAGTTAAAAGTGAGGATTTAATTAAAGATGGCTAATTCCTAACTTTACTACCAACCCCTAACTCCTAACTCTTAAATGATTGACCAAAGCTTGTAAGCCCAACAAGTAACTTTGAACGCCAAAACCACTTATTTGCCCGATCGCAACTGGGGCGATGTACGAATGATGGCGAAAATCTTCACGGCGGTATATATTACTCAGATGTACTTCCACTGTGGGTAAGTTAACACCCGCGATCGCATCTCGCAATGCCACACTTGTGTGAGTATATGCCCCTGCATTAATCAAAATTCCCTGATATAGTCCTAATGCGCCATGAATAGTATCTACCAAAACTCCTTCATGATTTGACTGCAAAGCAAAAACTTTCGCCTGTAACTTTAACCCTTCTTCGTCTAACAGGCGGTTAATTTCAGCTAGTGTCAACGAACCATAAATTCCTGGTTCTCGCTGTCCTAGTAAATTTAAGTTTGGCCCATGCAGTGCCAGAATGCTTAAGGGTTGCGAAGTTGAGTTCAGCACTTTGGGTCTAGTGGCGACGACGCGAGCGATCGTTCACAGGAATCGGAATCAGTTCCGGTTCCGGTTCAGCCTCTGGCCCTAACAGGCTCTCAATGAGCCTGCGAGCTAATTCCTTAAGCTTTTCCAGCACCTTTTCTATATAGTCCATGAACTGAACGCTCCTGAGATACTACCTCAATTTTTGATTAACAGCTACTTAGTATCTGGTATACTTTCGTACCTGTGGCTTCCAATTGGGCTGAAACACAATCCCGTACTTGGGAAATAAGCCACTTCTAAAATTTGGCATTGTGTTCTCCCTCACTTTTTAGAGTATAACACTTGCAACCTACCGAACTGCATCCTATCAAGAATGGATATCAAGGGTCAAGAGTTAAGGATCGGTCTTAGGACTGAATGGCACTAATAAAAGCGTAAATCCCTGGTGTTACTGGATGAAAGGGTGTGGGGTGGGGTTGCTTGTTTTGTCTTGGGGTTTAAATCCCCCTGAGTTTTCACGTTATGTGAAAAGGCCTATGAAAAACCTAACCCCCTTCCCGACAGGGGAAGGGGGAAAATTCCAAGTCTCTCTTCCTTTTAGGAAGAGAGACTTAGAGAGAGGTTTTCCAGATACCGTGAAAAGTCAGTTAAATCCCCAGACGCTCCTACGGACGCTCGATTACTCGCTAACGCAAATGGTTACTGAGCGCAGTCGAAGTAACATAATTACGAATTACGAATTACGAATTATTTAACCTTCTGTGCCCTTTTTTTTCGTAGCCGTCGTTGACTTAACAGTTGACTTAGATTTGGAACTCGTTGATTTAGTCGTTTTGCGAGTCGATTTTGCTGTCGATGCCTTAGCTGCCAACAAGTTCAGCGCCTCAGTCAGGGTTATATCTTCTACCGTTTGACCTTCTGGTATACTCACATTAGTTTTGCCATGCTTAATGTAAGGGCCATAGGGGCCATCGTAGATGTTAATTGTTTCTCCGTCTTCTGGATGTGTACCCAATTCGCGTAAGGCTGCCTTGGACTTGCTGTTGGTGGAACTGCGTCCCTTTTTTGGTTCGGACAATAATTCCAATGCACGCTCTAAGCTAATTGTCAATACATTGTCAGCAGCTTTCAGGGAACGGTAGTCTTTCCCCTCCTTACCCTGGTCATGAACGATATAAGGGCCAAAGCGCCCCAAACTTGCTTGAATTTTGCTGCCTGTGACTGGATGAAGTCCTAATGCCCGGGGTAGTGCCAACAGACCAACAGCCATTTCCAGGGTAACGGTTTCTGGGGTAACACCTTTGAGTAGGGAGGCTTGTTTTGGTTTGGGGTTTTCGTCGGTTTTGTCGCCTAATTGGACATAAGGCCCATAAGCACCAATTTTCACATAAATCGGTTCGCCAGTTTCGGGATGCCGACCTACCTGGTCAGGGCCTGTGGTTTTTTGTCGCAGCAATACTTCTACCTGTTTCGGGTCGAGGTCTGCTGGTGTTAGGTCTTTGGGAATTGAAGCGGTGATTACCCCCTCACCATTTTCGACTTCAATGTAGGGGCCATATTTACCAATGCGGACTTTGGCATCTAGATTTTCCAGTTCTACAGTCCTAGCTTTGGTGGCATCAATTTGACTTTCCCGTTCTTTTACCAGGGTTTCCAGCCCTTTTTCTCCCAGATAAAATTTCTGCAAGTAGGGTAGCCATTTCGCTTCACCTGTGGCAATGTCATCAAGGGTTTGCTCCATCTTTGAGGTAAAACTGGGATCAACAATGTCTGGGAAATGTTTTTCCAGTAAGTCGGTCACGGCGAAAGCGGTGAAGGTAGGAATAAGAGCATTACTCACCAAATGGGCATAACCTTTGTCGATGATTGTGCCAATGATGCTGGCATAAGTACTGGGACGGCCGATACCTTCGCTTTCTAAGGTTTTCACCAAAGAAGCTTCGGTGTATCTAGCTGGCGGTTGGGTTTCGTGCCCAACTGCTTCCAGTTCTGTACAATTGGGATGATCTCCCACTTTCAGATTTGGCAAAATTACTTCCTGGTCTTCCAGTGCTGCTTCTGGGTCATCTGAACCTTCGACGTATGCACGTAAGTATCCAGGAAACTCAATCCGTTTGCCAGAAGAACGGAATCCAGCAT
>CAZZZY010000304.1:0-7111 GCA_964658545.1 uncultured Acetobacteraceae bacterium
ATAAGGGTTAATAGCTGTACGCCTGAATTGATCTAACACAGTTGTCATTCCCTCAAATCCTTTTTTCCCACGAAATACAGCTGCATCTTGTGCTGCTTCCATTGCAGCTTTGAGAGCGTCAATAACATCCTTTTTCTTAATGTCTTCTCCCAGTTCGGATACTAGACGCTGATAGATATCTAACTGTCGTTCGTACTCTTCTTGGATGGCTTGCTCTAGGAGTGCATCGACTTGTTGACGTGCTTTGTAGATATCCTTGAAAAATTTGTTATCGTGGATATCTTCGGGAATTTCACATTGAGGCTGCCAAGACTTACGAACTTGTTCCAAAGATTCTATAATTTGAATAGTATCAATAATTTGAAATTTAGTTGAAGCACCTTTAGTACAAGCAATTCGACTTTGTACAATTTCTAATAAGTCATTGTGGTATTTTTTAAGAGATTTGAATAGCTGTTTCCAACTGGAAGCACGATTTTCATCATCGTTGTTTTCTAGTTCAAGGAATAGAGAATTAATCACATCTTCCAATGAATTTGTAGAATGTCCAGCCATTGTGGCGCTAATCGCCAACAATTCCACCGCAGCTGGTGCTGGATTCCAAGCCTCCCCAGACTTGCGGGGATAACAGCGAATTCCTTCTAATACATACTGACTCCATTTTTCTAGTTCTCGGATGTAGATGCGGAAATAGCGATCACCATCGGGAAACTTCCAATTTTTGTAGTAGTTATATTGTAGTATGGCTTGAAAGGCAATAGCAGAGTCTCGAAAGTCTTTCGTGTCATCAGGGTTGAGGGGAAGTGATAAAATAACGCCGGAAATACTCGGCTTTGTTTTTTTTGGGCTGTGAAAGACAATATTTGTTCTTTGAAATATTTTACCCCCACCACCTACGAAATAACCTTTAAGCAACATTTCTGTATCCCATTCAATCTTGTTCTCAATTGCCGCAAAAATATAGACCCGCAGCTCTTGAGAGATATCTTGAGCTAGCATTGCTTGATTGTTCCAGTCGTCCAGAATTTTCAGCTTTTTTGCTAATAACCCATAATTTCTTGATATCAAATTATCACTAATAGCTTCCGGCTCTATTGTGTAACTATTCGCAGTTTCTTGTGATAATTCTGTATTAACTTTCGTTACCTGATAAATTTCTTTTAGTTGGGTTTGTACTATCCGATTATTTTCGTTTTTATAAATATTAATGCCCAGTGAAGGTAAATTAAAAGCTGTATGAATTTCAGAAGATAAATCACAGATTTGCTCACTATCAGTCCAAAGGTCTATTAAGATTTGACGACGATCATAGTTTTGTGGGTCTTGAGCTTCAATTTCTTTCTTAAGCATTGCACCTAGACGCATACTGCCAAAATGCTTGGACAAACTTTCAGCAGGAAAACGTCCTTTTTTAATATCATCAAATGCCTTTTCTAATGTGTATTTCAGTACATCTTTAATCAGAATCCGAGGATTAAAATTTTCTAGATTTACTCTAGTTAGCATCTGTTGTAAAGCTGTGTCATTGAATGGATATAAACCTATACCATTAATTTCTCCAAAACCTTTATGACAAGCTTGGCGGTGTTCACATTCATTACACGCGCTTATAAGAGGTTTATTTTGGTCATCTTCTTCCTTAACGCTAGAATTTGCCCAATCAAGAATGGCTCCATCTTCTAAGCGAACTGCATTGAGATATCTAGAAACAAATTCTTGAATATTAGTTTTTGTAATTAAAGGTTTATCCCTAACCGTATCGATATCAAGATAGACGCTAAAAGTAACGCGCTGTTGAATTGTATCAAATGTACTTATTAACCCTTCAAAGTAACCTGTTGTACAGGCTAATGCTGTTCGTATAGCACATAGCGATTTATTTCCTGGTTGTTGGGGTCGTGCTAAAATCGCTTCTAATACTTCTCGGTCTATACCTTGTAATTTTGCAAAATCCTCAATTAACAAAACTAATTCAATCTTTTCTTCTGCCAAAGATTCCCGTACTTCGCGTATTAATCTTAGTAGGTCTTCTCGCCCTAAATTTAACACTTGGGTGATAGCTTCATCTAAGTGCTGATTAAGCCAATGTACAGTAGCTTTTTGAATACTGTCATTACCTATAAGGAATGCATAAAACTCTTGAGCTTTTTTTCCTGCTTTTTGCAAGTTCAAAACATCAAGAGGTAGGTCTTCTAAAGAAAATTGCCGCCTCTCTTCGACAATTTCAACTTTATCATGATATCCTAAAATGTGGATAAATAAGCGATGAATAATACCGCCATCTTTTAACCAATATTCTCGAAAAAAGGGATCGTATAGTAGGGAATCAAGTTCATTAACAAGATATTCTTGCTCATCGGTGAGTTGGCTTCTATCTCGTTTGCCAGTATCACCAACTGCTGCTGCTAATTGATTGAGAAGTTGTACCCGTGCTTGAGTTTCCGTTAAAGTATTGGTTGCTCTATTCACCCGTTGGCGATATTCGTCAAATTTTTCTCCCTCCATTCCTGCAAGAATGAGGCTAATAATATCTTTTAAGTTAGTTCCAATTTTGGGTATTAGTAATACCTTGCGTCTATCTGTAGATTTTATATTAGCTTTTAACCAACGAATTAGGTGAGATTTTCCTGTTCCAGATTTACCTAAAACTGGTACAAAAGTAAAGTCTTCTTCTGCCAGAAAATCCTTAATAAATTTTTGCTCATCGTATTCAATGCCTGATGCATCTGTTTTTTTTATAAGTTCCTCGCGATACATAGCAATGGGATAGTGAGTAGCCAGAAAAATATGATTTTGAGGTTGGGTTGCTTCCACATCCATGACGCGACGTACCTTCTCCAAATTCCAGCAGACAAACTTTTCAAAAGTCATGATTTTTCTCCTTGCCAGATAATATGAGAAATTCGTCCATTATGATCGAATTGGTTATTAACTTTTGGCAGAATCATTATGTCAGCATCTGACTCTCCTTTAAGCTGAATATAACCTTCATCTTGCAGACGAAATAAAGCAAAAGCTGTACTAGTAGATAAATAATTCGGTTGACGACGACCAATATGTGTTTCAACCATTTCTCGAAATTTACCTGTCTCAAACAAAGGACATTTTTTTGCTAATCTGTCAATAAATTCTCGGATGAGTAATTTTGTACCAACTTGCTTTTGAAATAAATCTTTTAGATTACGTTTAATATATAAAGTGGGATCAGGGACAGTGACTTTTTTCCCATCTAGTGCATGACCCCAAGCTAAACCTATATAGCATATCCAGTCATCCATTTGACCCGATAGTGTGTTATTCGACATTTTTAATTCTAATGATTCAGCAACTCCCTGGTTAACAACCATTTCTTCTACGACTTTCCAGTTTCCAGAAAAATCATATATATCTTGCGCTAAAAACCAAGTGCAAACATACCCAAAATCTTCCTCATCTGTATTACCAGAGGCAAAAAATAATGTAGCAAGAGTATTAGGTAATAAATTATCACCTAATTGTGGATTACGTGCTTCTTCGGGTAAATTTGTATTAATACAAATTTCATCATTATTATCTATCAAAAGACCACACTTAATACTTTCATTAAGTGTTCTTCTAAACATGATATGTGGTGCTTTTTTTCCATTAAGTTTATCTTCAGCAGAAAGAAGATGCTCAACCAATTTATTAGGAGAAAGTATTTGCTCTAATACCTGTCTTTTCTCCCTTTGTCCTTTTATTTGTAGTAAGTATCTATAAATACCTCTTACTCGACTAGGTGTTGCCAAAGGTTCTTTAAGAACACTCATATACCAATCTCCGTACAGAATGGGTCAAATTTAAACTGTCGTCCTGAAAAAATATCAATCAGTCGTCGGTCTGGACGGCTGGGATCGGGTGTATCTATAGGTAGTAAAATAACGCGCGGAGCCTGAGACATACTATTTTTTGATAAATAGTTGTAAGGTAATTTTTTGGTTTCAGAATGAAAAATAAGGGTAGGAATATGTGGCATCTTTATTGGTTGATAGGTTTCCCATAAAAAGATGAATGCATTTGGTATTCTGTTTACCTCCTTAATTAATGCTTCCTGTAATCCACTAGGGATAATAATATTTCTCATCCCTTGTTCTACAAACCATTTCAACACTTTATTTGTGCGGCGTTTCCCACTTTTATCTTCTAATAATTCATAAAAGATCAGCATTAAATTATCGAAAAAAAACAAGCGTTGTAGTTCTTCACCGACAAAGATTTTTGGCTTTTGCCACACGAGATTTGGGCTTGGTTCAGGCATAATTCCTGGAAAAGGTGTAACTCCATTTTTTCTACAAACAGGACAACCTCCACAAGCGCGAGAAACTATCACCGGACTTCTGGTTTCTGGGGTGTGACGTGAGGGAATGCTATATGCTTCTGCAAATATTTCTGAAATACAACGTTTAGCTTTTAAAGCCTTTTTCATCAGTTCAAGGTTTTTATGACTCCAGCTTTGGCGTTGATGGCGAACAGGTTCAACTTCAGATTCCCAAGTTAATTTTTCTAAGTGAAGCTCATTACTGATACGAATACTGCGAGAATTTCTATGATATTCCCAAGCTGCTTGATAAGCTTGTTCAGATTCTGATTCAGAGTTTTTCTTTTGAGGAGGTTCTTCTGAGTCTATTTCAATTAAATTGGCTCGGTTCATCAACGTTAAAGTGCGGATATTCCAAGCCCTGTTTTGGTCACTTTGCATATCAATATCTTTTTCTAGCAAAGAGGGAGGATTATTAATAGGCACGCGATATTTACCGTCTTTTAGGGGTTCTTTTTTCGCAAACATACTTTGCCAACGCTGCAATCCTCTCTCGATAGTAATTGTCGATTTTTCGTTTAAACCACGAGCAACATTGAAGTCTTCAGTTGTATATAATGTTAGCGACATACATGCTTTTCCATCCCTTCCTCCCCGTCCGACTTCTTGATAGAAACGGTCAATAGTTTCGGGAATACAAACATGAATTACTGCTCTGACATCTGATTGGTCAATACCTAATCCAAAGGCAGAAGTAGCAACAACTATATCAATCTTTCCTTCTCGCCATTTTTCAATTAGTTGCTCACGTTGCTGAGTAGTAGATTTACCTGTCATCAGGTCACATCTTTTAAATCCAGCGCGGGTTAATTCTCGTTTCCAATCCTCGACATCTTTAACTTTAGTTCCGTAAATAATTAACGGACGGGGAAGATGATAGACTGCCTCAAGTAGCCTTTGTTTTCTAAGTTCTTCAGTCTCACATCGCTTAAACCAATAAGCAGGCTCTGGTCGCAACTGTACAGCAGATATAACTTGTAAATCTTGACCAAATAATGTTTCCAGGGTGTCTAAACAAGATTCTGTTAATGTTGCTGTTAGCAATAAAGTTGTGAAAGAATTAAGACGCAATAAATCTCTTCGCAAACCAGGAATTTCTTGAAATGCGGGACGAAAATCATCACCCCATTGCTCTACCATGTGCGCTTCATCGATAATAAAATACCTTAATATTCCACGCTTGGCTGCTTCATACAGAGCCAGGGTAAGAGCATCTCAATCAGGCTTGACACAAGGACTCAGAAGAATCTAATGTACAGTCAAGGAAACAACAACTGAGAACCCGAAGCATATAACTGTTATCCATAGCAGTGCGTTTCATTTTTTGACGGAGACTACGTTTGTAGGTTTTTTCACTGTTGAGAGCATTGAGAGCAATGCGTCTTAAAAGAGCAAAGTTTTGCGGACTGTGGAAAGAACGAATGCGACAAGCATCTTCTGCAAAAGTACAATCAAGTGTCCAATGAGCCTCATTTTCAATGCCCCAGTGTTTTCGGATAGCCCGACCGATAAGTTGAGCATCACTGTGTAAAGAAGTGAGATAAAACTGAACTTCGCGGGTAGTTTTATTCCAAAGATGACGCACACGGACGACCATAACCAGCGTTTGCAATCCTGCCCATAACTTGGGTTGATAAAGCGCACCAATTGCCGTCACGGGTACAGTCCAAACTTCACGAATTTCGGTACGATGATGTCCTTTCTCAATCCGTTTGTTATAACTAACATCAATCCCTTGAAAATTATTGGCTTGAGCAATTTCAAACCATTCGCTCACCTGAGAACAGAGAGTGGGATGATTAGCTTTAAGCGCCAGGACATAATCGGCTTTCTTGTCAATAATCTTTTTGGCAATTTCGGTTTGTGTTCCCATCGCATCAATAGTGATGATAGTTCCTGTGATATCTAGCAATTCCAATAATGCAGGAATCGCCGTAATTTCATTGGATTTATCCTCTACTTTCATCTGTGCTAATACCAGATGTTGTTCACTCGACCAAGCACTAATGAAGTGAAGTGCTGATTTACCTTGATTGCGGTCATAAGAACCTCTAATCGTCTTGCCATCGATGGGGATTATTTCTCCCCCCATCTTGGTGACCAAGGTTTCTACCCAATTAAGAAAACATCGATTTAATGCCTCTGGATTGATGAACTCAAACACCCGACGGAAAGTATCATCTGACGGAATTCCGTTTGGTAGTGCTAAGAACTCTTCTAACCACTGTTGCTTACTGATACCGTAATTCTCGATATCTTCCCACCCGTTTGCTCCGGCTATGACTGCCAGAATCGCAATTACTAAGATGTCTGTCAGTTGATGTTTTTTGGTTCGTTCTACTCTTGGGTCTTTGATATCAGAGAAATGCTCCATTAAACTCTGTTGAATACTGCCGATGTCTGCCACTTGTATTGGCTGTCTCTGTCCACCAGAATTTTTCGTAGCATCAGTAGATTTAGTTTCAAAGCCTTGTGACATCAACCTGACTCCTGACCATTTTTTGACAACAGCATTGAAGTATTCTCATTTATCCTGCTCAGTTGTCAAGTGCGTTTTTTATCAGGTTGTTTATGCTTATCTTCTTTGATTTGTCAAGTTCGCATTATACCAAATTAGATGAGCTTACCCTGCATTAAGCTTGCCTTTGGCTTTTGTATTGGTGATAATTTTAACGATTTTTTCGGCTTTTTTTTCCCTTACTTGATTGGTTCCTTCAATCGTCCATAGGCGGGTATCTACAGAACAGTAGAGGGTTACACGATTAACATTCCAAG
>CAZZZY010000305.1:0-7074 GCA_964658545.1 uncultured Acetobacteraceae bacterium
GGATGAGGGTTTTTTCTTTTCATACGGAAAGAACTACAGTTTTCAAGATGGACGCAATATGATAAGGGACTTCCAGAAAATAAAATATACAGTTAATGAAAATGATAATCATTGTGAGGGGGGAGTCAGTTAGACTTGGCGTTTAGCTGACAAGGTTTTTAATTATTTTCCCAAATTGGGAAAAATGTAGTGGGAACTTGGATGTTTTTGCAACTCTCTCAGTTCTTCAATAATCTTACTAAGATTCTCATCAATTCCTCAATATCCTCGACAACTCTGTAGCTATTAATCCCTAGAGTAAAATGTTTATTTACTCTATCAAGACAAGCAAACTGCCACAAGCTCCCTGTACTGACACAACCAGTTAATATAGGTTGTTCTGCAACAGTTGGGGAATCCTCCCATAAATCCAGTGCAACGATTTGGGCTACTAATTGAGTGAAACCTCTGCTTAAATCAGCTTGTTTTGCTTCTATGACTAATAGTTGATTTGGTTGGGTAGTTCTAATTAAATAATCTAGTGTACCTTGAAGTTGATTATTCACTCTCAGGCTAAATTCTATTCTTAGTTTTGCCTTCGTGTAATGAATCAACTCTAGTACTATTCTAGAAATTATTACTTCTCTCCTAGCCAACTCGGTACTTAGTTCTACATAAGGAAGCGCTTCTTCTATCCTTTCTCTCAATTCTAGCAACCTATCCAATTCGCCTGAGTATTGTGGTAATTTAAATACTTTATACTCCAATGAATAACCGAAGGCTTGGGCTAAGTCTTCAGAATAGTAACCGCTTTCAAAATATTTGCTAAAGGTGTATGTCTGAGTTGGATCTAGCTTCATGAGATTTTAATTCCTTGGGCTTTTGTAATTTATTGCACATAGTATTAATACTTAACAACAAATTAGCAAGTCTACCGTCTCCTGGAAGTCCTCTGTAAGGAAAAATGTCGGGAAATATAGAAAAACGACATCAGGGTTAAGCTGGCTCACAGTAACCATTAAGGGCGTATTACACTGGTGAAACGATATCGCAAAAAAAGCCAGCGACGGCGATCGCAGTTTGGGCGTTGGTGTGCGATCGCTGAAACACATTTTTTACGTCGAATTCAGGTTTTGTCGCGGAGGGAATTAACCCATTTAAGTAGGTGGGTGGGAAAATTTAGAACTATGTAACGAAAGTTTAACCAGAGGCATTAGAGTCAAATTTGATACCTTTTGTCCTGTATTTGCCTTTTTCTCCCCTAGCTTTAACGCCCTCTACCTCGATAATTATCCACACAAATGATACCACTATTTAATTCTTAAACTCTTTTACCAATAGTTACACGATTCCATAAGTCCCTAATCTTGTACCGCATCTCAATAGAAACCGCTAGAAGGCAATCTGTTCTACAGGAAATAATGTCTGCTGCATGAATCTGGAACAATAAATATACTATAAACCGAATAAAGATAGTATTATTAAGGACTGTTTCATGGGAAACTCCATCTTCGCCGCCCAATATGTCAGACCAACAGCTAGCAGCATCCTTGAACGGACATCTTCCCTACCCCAGCCATAACAGCCAGAATACCATTCGGATTCGGGGTGCTAGGCAGCATAATCTGAAAAATATTGACTTGGAATTGCCACGCGATCGCCTAATAGTCTTCACTGGCGTTTCGGGTTCTGGCAAGTCTTCTCTGGCCTTTGATACCATCTTCGCTGAAGGGCAACGCCGCTATGTAGAATCCCTCAGCGCCTACGCCCGGCAATTTTTAGGACAACTAGATAAGCCGGATGTGGAAGCCATTGAAGGTTTAAGTCCAGCAATTTCTATTGACCAAAAGTCAACGTCTCATAATCCCCGTTCCACTGTGGGTACGGTGACAGAGATTTATGACTATTTGCGGCTGTTATTTGGTCGGGCTGGGGAACCCCATTGTCCGATATGCGATCGCTGTATTGCACCCCAGACAATCGATGAGATGTGCGATCGCATCATGGAATTACCAGACCGCACCCGCTTTCAAATCCTAGCACCTGTTGTTCGGGGGAAAAAAGGCACACATCGTAAGCTTTTGTCAAGCCTAGCTTCCCTTGGTTTTGTCCGCGTGCGAATCAATGGCGAGATCCGCGAACTGTCAGATTCCATTGAATTGGATAAAAATTTTACTCACACCATCGAAGTAGTAATTGACCGCTTGGTGAAAAAGGCTGATATTCAGGAGCGTTTGGTTGATTCCCTGTCTACGTGTCTCAAACAATCGGGTGGGATTGCGGCCATTCTGGTGAGTCTGCTTGGTGACGACGGACAAGAAAAAGAAGAAGAATTAGTATTTTCCGAAAATTTTGCCTGTCCAGAACATGGGGCGGTAATGGAGGAACTATCACCGCGATTGTTCTCCTTTAACTCACCTTATGGCGCTTGTCCGCATTGTCATGGAATCGGGACTTTAAGAAGATTTGCGCCAGACTTGATAATACCCGACTTGGAAGCGCCAGTTTATGCTGCGATCGCGCCTTGGTCAGAAAAAGATAATTCTTATTATTTAGAATTACTTTACAGCGTGGGACAGATTTATGGGTTTGAGTTACAGACAAATTGGAGCAAGCTGACAGAAGAACAGCAGCAAATTGTTCTATATGGAGAGAAAGATGAACGAGCCGCAGAAGCACAGAGGAAGCAGAGTTTTAAAGGTGCAATTCCAATTTTGCAACGGCAATATGAGGGTGGATCGGAATTAGTTAAGCAAAAATTAGAGCAGTATTTAATTGATCAACCATGTGAAGTTTGTCAGGGAAAACGGTTAAAACCGGAAGCTTTAGCGGTGAAGTTGGGACAATATGGAATTTTAGATTTGACTACCGTATCAATTCGGGATTGTCAAGAGAGAATTGAGCAATTCCAGTTGAGCGATCGCCAGTTGCAAATTGCTGATTTAGTCCTGAGAGAAATCAAAGCTAGATTGCAATTTTTGTTAGATGTCGGTTTAGATTACCTCACCCTTGATCGTCCCGCCATGACCCTTTCTGGTGGCGAAGCCCAACGAATTCGTTTAGCAACGCAAATTGGTTCTGGTTTAACAGGAGTTCTCTATGTTTTAGATGAACCGAGTATTGGTTTACATCAACGAGATAATGGTAGATTGCTCAAAACTTTAACTAAATTGCGCGATTTGGGTAATACATTAATTGTTGTTGAACACGATGAAGAAACAATTCGTGCAGCTAACCATATAGTTGATATTGGCCCCGGTGCAGGAATTCACGGCGGAAATATTATCGCCCAAGGTGATTTTCAGGCGTTATTAGCAGCAGAAGATTCCTTAACAGGCGCATATTTATCAGGAAGGCGAGTAATTAACACACCAGCAGAACGTCGAGAAGGAAATGGGCGCAGTTTGGGAATTAAAAATGCCCATCGCAACAATTTAAGAAATATAGATGTAGACATTCCACTAGGTAAACTCGTCGCCATCACTGGTGTGTCTGGTTCTGGCAAATCTACCCTAATTAACGAATTACTGTATCCATCTCTGCAACACCATTTAACTAAGAAAGTACCCTTACCCAGACATTTAGATAAAATTCAGGGATTGAATGCGATTGATAAAGCGATCGTGATCGATCAATCCCCCATTGGACGCACACCACGTTCTAACCCTGCGACTTACACAGGAATTTTCGATGCCATTCGGGATGTATTTTCCCAAACAGTAGAAGCCAAAGCGAGGGGTTACAAACCCGGACAATTTTCCTTCAACGTTAAAGGTGGACGTTGCGAAGCTTGTAGCGGACAGGGTGTGAATGTTATTGAAATGAACTTTCTCCCGGATGTTTACGTGCAATGCGAAATTTGTAAAGGTGCAAGATACAACCGGGAAACTTTGCAGGTGAAGTATAAAGATAAGTCTATTTCTGATGTTCTGAGAATGACAGTTGAGGAGAGTTTAGATTTTTTCCAGAATATTCCCAAAGCGATCGCGCGTTTGCAAACTTTATTTGATGTTGGGTTGGGTTATGTCCAACTAGGACAACCTGCGACTACCTTATCTGGTGGGGAAGCGCAACGGGTGAAATTGGCAACCGAACTATCTCGACGCGCCACAGGTAAGACACTTTATTTAATAGATGAACCAACAACAGGGTTATCTTTTTATGATGTCCATAAATTATTGGATGTGTTGCAAAGATTGGTGGATAAAGGCAATTCAATTTTAGTAATTGAACACAACTTAGATGTAATTCGTTGTTCTGACTGGGTGATAGATTTGGGGCCAGAAGGTGGCGATAAAGGGGGAGAATTGATTGCTGTGGGTACACCGGAGGAAGTTGCAAAAAATCCCAAGTCTTATACTGGGCAATATTTGCAGCAGGTTTTGCAGCAATATCCAGCGATGAAATCTTAGTCTTTCAACTTGTTCTAAAAATTCCTAGTACGTCACGGCGGAAATAAGCCACCCATTTAAAATCGCTAGACATCCTACAAAATCAGCGTTCTTTCTTTTTACTTTTGCCTTGTTGTACTAGTTACAGCGCTTCCGGCTATTATGCAATACGATTTTCCTCTTGCCCCTCTCCTATCATAGCTTTCAGCTTTGAGGATGTACCTCATAGCCGCCGGAACTGCTGTAACGTAACACAAGCGAGGGAGTTCGAGGCAAGAATTGTTGAAAATGTGGCGATGTTGCTAGAACTTGGGTAAGAGTATTAATTATATACAGGTAGAAAATATGTACATCCAAATTAAACCAGAACTAGAGCAATTTATTCAAGTACAGCTTGCAAGTGGTAGATTCGCTAGTGCAGATGATGTCATAAATGAAGCTTTTAAGCTGCTACAAGAAAGAGAACAGCGAATTGAAGAATTACGGCAAAAAATTTCTGTAGGAACTGAACAAATTTTTAAGGGGCAAGTAACTGATGGCGAAGTTGTATTTGCCAGATTCCAAGATAAAATTCGTCTAATTGCTGAGGAGTCATCTGAATGAGTAATTATTCATTTTCAGATGCAGCAATTCAAGATTTAGATGAAATATGTGAATATATTGCCCGTAGGAACCCAAAAGCAGCTAGTAAGCTTTTTGACGATATTCGCCAAAAGTGTAAATTAGTAGCTAGTTTTCCCAATATGGGAAAAAGTTATGCAAGGCTTGTACCAAATTTACGCGGTTTTATTGTGGATGATTATATTGTATTTTACTATCCCATAGAATCTGGAATTAGTATTACTCGTGTTGCGAGTAGTTATCGAGATTTAGAATCTTTGTTTGCCGATGAATAATCAAAATTTGCCAATTGAATATCGACTGAATTTTATTTAAATAAAGTTGGGTATATAGCGGTTCTTGACAAGCGTGAGGTACAATTTTGACCTCTCTCCAAACCTCTCTCCTAAAAGGAGAGAGGCTTTGAATTGTTCCCCCTTCCCGCGACGAGTTGGGGGTTAGGGGGTTAGGTCTATTTGCATACCTGTACCTCACCGGATTGAGAATGGCTATAACTATTTCTTAATGCCGAATTACTTAAATGCTTTGAGTATTTTTATTTACTCGTACCAAAAAGTTATGGCATAGCATTTTATACTATATTTTGAAGTGCGGAATGTGGGTTCAAAAAAATGAACAAGTTTCTGACCTCATCAATGTAAAATAGGTATATTTATTAGCCGCTTTTTGGTAAGATATTTAACTATGCCGTGGATATTAATGATTGCCATATTTTAGTCACAGAAATGTCACGGATATAAGTTAATCTGTTGGTATTTTATTAAAAGTAAATTATTTACGCCTGACAAATGATGCTTTCTTTGGTGGTGGCGAGTGCAGTTTGTAGCAACGGTAGCGAAGTTAATTTAGACTTTGCTAGTCTTAGCTGGATTAACGTGATTATTTTAGGCATTGTTCAGGGAATTACAGAACTACTGCCAATTAGTAGTACTGCTCACTTGCGGATAGTACCAACTCTACTGGGACTCAAAGATCCGGGTTCTGCTTTCTCCGCAGCAATGCAGTTAGCTAGCTTGGCTGCTGTTTTAGTCTATTTTTGGCAAGACTTAAAAAAATTAACCGGAGAGACAGTTAGAGCAATTAGCGGGCAAGACTATCAATCTAGTTCTTTGCAACTGATGTTAGGTTTATTGCTGGGAACTTTGCCCATTGCTGTGGCTGGGGTGCTACTCAAACCAATTCTCAATGCCTGCAACTCACCAATACGAGGGTTAGTAGTGATTGGTGCAGCTTCAATTATAATGTCAGGATTGCTGGCGATCGCAGAAAAAGGCACAGACCACGCTCGCACTTTCGACAATCTCACCCTCCGAGATGGGATTTTGGTAGGGGTTGCTCAAGCTTTTGCCCTGATACCTGGCGTTTCTCGCTCCGGTTCCACCCTCACTGCTGGGTTATTTTTGGGTATGCAACGGGAGACATCTGCCCGATTTTCTTTTTTGTTGGGCTTACCAGCTGTGATTTTAGCGGGTGCTGTAGAACTGCACACTCTCTTGAAAGCAGGACTGAGTGAAGCTGGTTGGTTGACCCTGTTGTTGGGCTTAACCTCTGCTAGTATTTCCGCTTTCTTGGCAATTTGGGGACTCTTGCACTACCTGGAAAAACGCAGTACGTGGATTTTTGTTTTCTACCGCTTTGCGATGGGTGTATTTTTGATAGTTGCTGTGATGGCTGGTTGGTTGCAGAATTGATTTTAACTAGTAATGGGTAAAAGAATACGCTACAAGTTTCCATCTTTCGTTGCCTGAGTAGGTGGTAAATTCAAATTCTTTGCCAAAGCTAGGACAACACGGCGTAAATAAACCATCCATTCCAAATCAACGAGACGCTTACCTTGTATGAATTTTGAATTTTGAATTCCGCCTTGCGGTACTAGTAGTCTGTCAAGCTAGTTTTGAGGGTTCGTAGTAAGGACTTTAGTCCTTACTACGAACCTGCCAAGGCTATTTCGTTCTAGACATAAACCGCCTATAACTAAAGTTCATAGTCTTTTAGCTATAGTCCGTTAAAACGGACTATAACGTTTACTCATACCATTTCACGAAATATCTGATACAAATGATTGGTCTTTAATTCTTTCCCC
>CAZZZY010000306.1:0-7074 GCA_964658545.1 uncultured Acetobacteraceae bacterium
TTCCGAAAATACGGATTCTACAGCTCCTATTGAATCCAACCCCAAAAGCTCAAAACCGAGCCGTAATCGTTCATCTGACACAGGTAAAAAAGCATCATTCGGGAATGAAAACAGGCAACAGGGGAATCCTGCCCTAGCGCGTGGTCCAAAACCCGTTAAACCTCCAGTCAAAGTCCAAACAGAAGAACTTGAAACCGAATCGGAATTTATTTCTGAGGAGTCTCAGGAGTAACATTACTGCTGTGTGTAAGCCCTTGTCATTACCAACATTTATATGGGATTGAATCGAATTTGAGTATTAACCCAAGTTGCGGGTTATGGACGGATGTGTGTTTGCTACCTTTCAAATCATGCGATCGCCCACAACAAAGTAGGGTGGCGCTACGCGCCACCGCGCATTTAACTTGCTATCAGTATTCAGCTACTTAAAGTTTTTTTAAGTTGTATAAATTACTTATTAAATATCGGCATAACTAGCAACTTGGGTTATTAAATACGTTAATTAGTAGGCTAATAAGTAAAGCATCTACTTTACATCAGGGTCAGTCTCATGGCATCAGGTTTCAAGTCTGTTAATAATTCTCCTGTTAAAATCCCAAAAGCTTTGAGTATAGCGATCGCCCAGGCTTTAACAGAAAAGATGGAATCGATTTTTAAAGAAATAGAAGACCTCCGTATAGAAAGAAATCGTGTGCATTTATTAACAGATATTTTAACAGACGCTGGCGGACTCGCTCTAAGCGTTCGCGTTCTGAGTACCGGAGGATGTCTGAGAAACATACATTGGGCTAAACTTAAGAAAATTGTGAGGACGCAAATGTGACTGACAAAAATCGTTCTCAATGGGATTTAGGCAGGTTTCTCGAAACCCTGACTTACTTTGAGGTAATTCCTTTCCTTAACTGGGTGCAGCAGTTAATCCAAGGTCGTCCGAAGGATAATCAAGATAGACCCAATGGAGGAAGAAACGTGGGTGTAATACTAGTAGCAGGTGCAACAGGTGGTGTCGGTAAACGAGTAGTGCAGCGATCGCTCCAACGGGGTTATAAAGTTCGCGCCCTAGTTCGAGACATTGAAAAAGCGCGGTCAATTCTTGGTAATGATATAGACTTGGTAGTTGCGGATATCACTCAACCAGAAACTTTAACTCCTTTAGTCATGGCTGATATCCAAGCTGTAGTTTGCTGCACAGCAGTGCGCGTGCAACCAGTAGAGGGAGATACAGCAGATAGAGCAAAATATTATCAAGGTGTGAAATTTTACCAGCCTGAAGTTGTTGGTGACACTCCAGAAAATGTAGAATATCAAGGTGTGAAAAACTTAGTCCAAGCGGCTGCAAAATATCTACCCCAAGCAAACGAAAAACTAATATTTGATTTTACAAAGCCATCAGCAGAATTAAAAGATAACTGGGGGGCGCTGGATGATGTCGTCATGGGTGGCGTAAGTGCCAGTAATATTCAATTAGTAGAAAATACAGCTTTGTTTGCTGGTAATGTCTCCACCGCTAACTCTGGCGGATTTGCTTCTGTTAGAACTAAGAATTTTGATCCGCCCTTCAACTTATCTGATCGCGAAGGTGTGAAATTGCGCGTCAAAGGTGACGGACAGCGTTATAAAATCTTCCTACGGACAGATACAAAATGGGATGGCATTGGCTATAGCTATTCTTTCGATACCGTAGCTAATACCTGGATAGATATTTACATTCCCTTTGTAGATTTGATTCCCGTATTTCGGGCAAAAATTGTCAAAGATGCGCCGCCAATTGAGCAAAGTAGAATTTGTTCATTCCAACTGATGTTGAGCAAATTTGAATATGATGGGGCTTTGAATCCCCAATTTTCTCCCGGTGGTTTTACTTTGCAGTTGGAATCGATTAAAGCCTATGGCGGAACAACTTTACCACAATTTGTCCTAGTTAGTTCAGCAGGCGTGACTCGTCCCGGCCGCCCTGGTATTAACTTAGATGAAGAACCGCCAGCAGTGAAATTAAATGATCAATTGGGAGGAATTTTAACTTGGAAGTTGAAGGGAGAAGATAGTTTAAGAGAAAGCGGAATTCCTTATACAATTATTAGACCTTGTGCTTTAACTGAGGAACCAGGGGGTAAGGAATTAATATTTGAACAAGGCGATAATATTAAGGGCAAAATCAGCCGTGAGGATGTGGCAGAACTTTGCGTACAAGCACTAAAACTAGCGGAAGCTTGTCATGTCACCTTTGAGGTAAAACAGGGAGACAATACTGTTAACTTTACCGATTGGCAGAGGCTATTTTCTAACTTAGTAAAAGATAAATAAAAAATAAAAAGATAATTCCCATAAGGGACTTCCAAATAAAAAAATATCCCAAAACTGACGCAAAAATCCTCTCTATTTCTCCTCTCTCCGTGTTCTCTTTTAAAAAGCTGAGTTTCCCACATCCCGCGAGGTTTTATGAAAAAAATCCAAGTGCTAATACTTACCGGGATTTTAGTAACAATTATCTGGGGTGGATTATTTGCCAAAACTGCTTCATCGCAGCAAGTGGAGTCCCGCATCAACAACCTGGAAGCAGACTTTTATCGTGTCGAGTCACGATTAAACCAGATAGAGTCTCAACTAGGTCAAAGCCGCCAGTCTCCATCCCCAAGAACGACACTTACCCCACGACAGTCAACTGGTTCCAGAGGGAACTTACCACAGCAAGATCGGATGCGGATGTTTGACCGGCTGGCAACTTTGGTGATTGAATTGAAGCAACAAGTCAATAAATTGGAGGAGCGAGTTTCTAAATTAGAAACTCGCTGAATATTTCAACAAATAATTCGTAATTAAAAAATGGGTAATAGTCCCAAGTTTCACAACTCAGATAATTGCTATATAGGATTACTATTTGATTTTTGAACAAAATTTAGGTATTGTAGGGTGTGTTAGAACGAAGTTCGTAACGCACCATTATCAAGGTTTAAGTGCCGTACTTTCTGCGCTAACACAACGCCAGTACTCTACGAGAAGCTGCCCTCCGGTCGTCTACGTTCAAGTCGGCAAACCCGCCCACACGACTGGCTGCCCTACGTATCTTTTCTCCAATTCAAACCGGATTCCTATATCTTATTATAAAAGGGAAGATTTAAGTCCACTTGAGTGGACTTTAGCTATCAGCCCAGAACTTAAGTTATGGGCAGGATTCGGTCAGCGCAACACTTTGACTGTTACAAAAATTTGGGTAACGACAAGCCATACAGGGAGCGGTAGAACCAGTTTTATTAATTACATAGTGTAAGCTGGCCTCAACTTCCGCAGGAAGTTAAGCATAGCTGAAATCACAGTATCCGGCGACTCAATTAAGAAGCCATGACCTCCACCGTCGAGGACTGCAAGTTCAGCGTTGGGAATGCCTTGAGCAAGTTGCTGGGAAAACTTTAGCGGGGTGAGAATGTCTTGTTTACCAACTAGAACTAGAGTAGGACAATGAATTTGTTGAAGGCGGTCTGTTGTGTCAAAGTCAAGGATGGCTTGGCTATGATGATAGAGCGAATGAGTCGCAGGCGCGAAAGAATATCTGATTGCAAATTCGATCAGACCTTCAATCATTCCAGGAATTGAGTAGAATGTATCTGTAAATATCCAGGGTAATACGACTTTTTCATACAGTTTCAGGTCTACATTAGCGCCGAGTTCGCCCCAAGTCTCAATGATGCTGTTAAATAATCCATCACCCTTTGCCAATGATGAAAGTAGTATCAGACTTTGTACCTTTTCAGGATGTGCTAACACTAGCTCTTGGGCTATCTGACCACCCATTGAATGACCTACTAGATGCACCTTATCGATCGCAATATGATCGAGCAATGCCGCCACGTCATTAGCCATCTGTTTCAGACTATAGGGGCTGTTGGGAGCAGAACTTCGCCCCATACCTCGGTTGTCTAAGCGAATAACTTGATATTGCGAAGTCAGCGATGGCATGATCAGTGACCAGTAGGCATGATCGCAAAGGAAGCCAGCTATTAATAGCAAAGGCTCACCGTTTCCCTTAATGTCGTAGAACAAATCAATCCCGTTAATCTGAATCTTTGGCATAGTCAATAATTCTGTTAAAGCTGATCTTAAACAGGGATCACAAGGCTACACTGTTAAGTCTTAAATCTCTCATCCACTGGAATTTGATAGCCGTTAGCCAGGCGATTGGTCATGTTGGCAGTAGCTGCGATCGCCATTACTTCTCCGAACATGGTATCATTCATCCCCTTGGCCCGCGCTCCTGCTGTGTGGGAAGCGATGCAATACTCACAGCCATTTGTCGCACTCACGGCGATGTAAATTAATTCTCGCATCAGTGGATCTATCTCACCAGGGCTAGTCATCACTTCTTTTACCGCTTGCCAAGTTCGTTGCAAGGTAGGGGGATGATTAGCTATGGCTTTCCAAAAGTTATTGATATAGTCATTCTGGCGGGTGGCGCGAATGTCGTCATATACTGCGCGTACTTCGTCGCTAGCTTCTGCGTATTCAATCAATTTAGTCATGTTTCTATATTTTTACCTACGAGCATTAGCGGTGATGAAATTCCACCTCTTTCTCCAGAATCTTAATATCATAGTTGCCGAAGAAATCGTGGCCTAGTAAGCCGATACTTGCTTTAGGTGCGATCGCTACCTGAAGGTTATTGGCTGTAACTCCACCTGCTGCAATAGATTTTACCTTACTGGTTGGGAATTCTACTTCACTACCATCGGCAATTTGGGCTTGCATTGTACCTGTAGTCTGGAGTTTAAGTGTATTCGCCATACTTTGAGTGATTATAGTTCCACTAGCACCTGTATCTACAATCATTTCAAAGGTTTTTTTGTCATTGAAGGTGACATCAATCACAGGAGTTCCACCAAAGTGGCGTTTGACTGGGACTCGAAAAACTTTGTTGTCTGAAGGTGCGGCTATATTGCCACAAAGTCTTTCTAATCCAACGGTTTTACCAGAGGAAGTTACCATATAACAGGCTCCTGGATCTTCAGCTGTTGCCCGATGAGAGAATGCTAAAAATATCACCGTTGGCATTAGTGCAATCGCTGTTAAAGTCATGGTTTTAATCCCATGCTTAAAAACGTTATTCATATTATCTTATTCTCCAGGTTTTGGGATATTTATTAATATCTGAATTACTTATAATAGTTAATAAATATTATTAATCTCCTCATGAATGTATTTATTCAAAGCTGCTTATAGCGGTTCTCAATTGCATAGAATACAGACCTAACAAGAACAGCCCCAACCCTTGTAGCGTTGGGGAGTAAGATTCAAACCCTCTCTCCTAAAAGGAGAGAGGTCAAAGTGTATTGCATCCAGACGAGAAGCGCTATATTGAGATGTTGTACTTTTATTTATAGATTTACCTAAGATGAAATTATATATTGCTAAATGTATATTAGCTAGAATTACTGATTGATAAATTAAAGATTAGGTAAAGACATGATAAAACTACTGAGAGTTGATTTATGATGTAAATATTAATTATCTGATTCAAAGTCTACTGCTGTATGTACAGCAATTGCGATCGCATTTTTCACAGCAATATCCCTCTGTTCTAAGATGATATTTTCACTGTCACACCGCCCAGCTACTACACCGCAAATAGCTGCTGCGGCAAAATTATACACTCCTGCCATTTTAAATAGCGTGCCGCATTCCATCTCATAATTTAAGATATTTAAGCGCTGATATTCTTCTGTAATGCCATGTAGCGATCGCATTAAATTTGGATTTGCTGAATCAGTGCGTTCTTGTCCTTCGTAAAAAGTATCAACTGATGCCGTAATTCCTATGTAATGTTCAATCCGTAATTCTCGCGCGGCTTTAACTAAAGCGACTGTCAGAAAAGGATCGGCTGCGGCTGGATATTCCACAGGCGCAATGTCATAAGCTGCACCTTGGCGACACAATGCTGCACTGCTAATAACAACGCTACCAACTGGTATGTAAGGTTGAATTGAGCCGCAAGTTCCAATGCGAATAATTTGCCGGATTCCTACTTGTATTAACTCATTCACAATAATACTTAATGAAGGCGCACCCATACCACTAGTAGCTGATAAAATGCTGCGACCATTAGGTAAATATCCCACATAGCTATTGAGTCCGCGATTTTCTGATAATAAGCGGACATCCTGCAAATAAGTTTGGGCAATTAGATGCGATCGTTCTGGATCGCCAGATAATAGTGCAATGCTAGGAGGCGATACACCTAAATCATCTTGTCCAAAGCCAATGTGATAGAAGCGTTTATTTGGCATAAAATAGTAGGTGTATGAGCCAAAAAAGGATGCTTGTTGTTTTTACTTTTGACTTCGTTCCATAAATAAATTCTCGGCGTAAGACCATCTTCTTTTTCTTTATGAGTGTCTTATTTCAGTCAAAATATCTACTCTTGAAGCAGTTGATTTAAACGAAAGTATGCCTCTTCTGGTGTCAGCGCTTCTGATTGACTTTCATTAGGTATATAAAATATCCAAGTATCGGGAAAGTAATGTACCACAAAGCTAGGAATCAAACCCAAGCTTATTGCTTGCTTTCCAAGTTTTTCAGTTTGTTCCTCTAAACTCAATTGGTCATGAAATAGATGTTCAGCCATACTTTTTTATCTCCCTACACTTTCTTTGACTCTGGAATAACATTCAATACCAGTATTGCACAAATCACCTAGACGTGATTTATCATTCACTATATTTACGCGATGTGCAACTTATTCTTGAAACCCCGCTTCCATTCCTCTCTCCTTTTAGGAGAGAGGAATGGAAGTGAGGTCAGAGTGCAATACTTGTCGGGTTTTGGGGAAAAGGGGAAGGGGAAAGGGGGAAAGAAAAACCTTTAACCTTTACCCTTTAACCTTTTCCTCAAACCCAATTCCGATTTCAAAATGCAAAAAGCGAGCAGTATTGGGTCAGAGTGTATTGCTTCCATTCGAGAAGCACTATATTTTGGTACTGTGTCAAGCTAGTTTTGAGGGTTTGTAGTAAGGACTTTAGTGCTTAGAATATAAGGCAATACGCTTGGGTTAAGCATCTCTTTCTTGTCTCTGCGTCGCGCCAGTTG
>CAZZZY010000307.1:0-7070 GCA_964658545.1 uncultured Acetobacteraceae bacterium
TACGTTAAAAAAATTGACTTTGGCAAAAGGTTTTAACCTTAACCCAAGCGTATTGTACTATATATACCAGTGGCGATCGCACAACCATCCTCCCGGAAAATCTTCAACTACCCAAACATTGGTAAGCTAAAGTTTCACTCTTAGGTACTGAAACTTGAACTTTTTAGCTCCATCGTTAGTTAGAGACGAAAACACAAAAAATATTCCCTAAGTAGGAGACAATGAATAGGGCATAGACTACCTTCACCGATAGCACTAAAACTAACAGAAGAAATGTCACCGAAGATGGGTGAACCCAGCAAAAGCCTGCTAAGTCATTATTTTCCAGAAGCAAAATAGGGTTATGAGTCATAAAGTGAGACTATCTAAACCCCAAAACCTCTTTGCTGGCGGTAGAGACAAGGGCATATTCATCCGGGAGCAACTGCTGCACTATGGTGTTGCTTTAGTATCTGTAGCCTTAGCCTTGCGGACAACTCTGTTGCTCAGTCCCTATGTCACCCCAACGCCTGGAGCGCTGTTTTTTGCTGCGGTGATGGTGAGTGCCTGGTACGGTGGCTTAGGCCCGGGATTACTAGCAACCGTTTTGTCTACTTTGGCAATCAATTACTTCTTTTTAAAGCTATTCTATCCGCAAAACCTTAAAAATCTGAATATTATAATCCCCCTAGCTGTATTCATGCTGACAGCAGGGTTAATCAGCTGGCTGAACGAATCACGCCGCGCAGCCCAACAGCAAGCTGAGGAAAGTCTGAAGTTACTACGCGAAAGCGAGGTAAGGTTTGGTCACTTAACAGAGTCTAACGAGGAAGCACTGCGGCAACGAGAAACAGAACTTCGCCTAATTACAGATACGCTACCCGTTCTGATTTCCTTTGTAGATTCAGAACAACGCTACCGTTTCAATAACCGAGCATATCAAGAGTGGTTTGGGCATCCAACGGCAGAACTTTATGGAAAGTCTGTTTGGGAAGTTTTGGGTGAACCCGCATATAAAGTGCTTCGTCCTTATGTGGAAACAGTATTAGCAGGAGAGCAGGTTACTTTTGAAAGTCAAATTACTTATAAAGATGGTAGGACACGCTACATTCGTGCTATTTACATTCCCCAATTTAATAAACAGGGAATCGTTGAAGGGTATGCGGCGTTAGTCACTGACATCAGCGAACAGCAAGCCGCGCTACGCGATCGCGATCGGGTAGAAGCAGAGTTGCGTGAGAGCAACGAGCGGCTAAACTTTGCGCTGCAAACCGCAGAATTAGGCGATTGGGATTTGGACTTGAGCAACCAGATTGCTCACCGTTCCCTACGACACGACCAAATCTTTGGTTACAAGTCTCTTTTACCCGAATGGACTTACAATATTTTCCTGGAGCACGTCTTACCCGAAGATCGCCCTTTGGTTGATGCCAAATTTCGCACTGCTCTAATTAATCAGGATATGTGGGATTTTCAGTGCCGCATTCGCCGTACAGATGGAGAATTACGCTGGATTTGGGTACGGGGTCATATTTATCATAATGCTCAAGGCGATGCAGTGCGGATGCTGGGATTGCTTGCCGACATTAGCGATCAACAGCAAGCAGAAGCAGCGTTACGTGAAAGTGAATCCCGGTTTCGCCAGATGGCAGACACCGCTCCGGTACTGATTTGGATGTCCGGCACTGACAAACTTTGTAACTACTTTAATAAACCCTGGCTAGATTTTACCGGGCGGACTTTAGAGCAAGAGATGGGCAATGGTTGGGCTGAAGGCGTTCATCCCGATGATTTTCAGCGTTGCTTAGATACATACACCAATGCCTTTGATGCCCGACAAAAATTCAAAATGGAATATCGCCTGAGACGTTTTGATGGCGAATACCGTTGGCTTTTTGATACTGGTGTGCCACGCTTGGCACCAACAGGGGAGTTTCTCGGCTATATCGGCTCCTGTCTTGATATCCACGATCGCAAGTTGACAGAAGAAGCACTACGTGATAGTGAGGAGCGATACCGAATTTTAACGGAAGTGTCGCCCCAGGCTATTTGGATGGGTAATAGCGATGGTGGTATTAGCTATTGCAATCAATACTGGTTAGACTTCACTGGACTGAGAATGGAGCAGACCTCTGGCTATGGCTGGATTTCTGTCATTCACCCCGATGACCGCGATCGCGTCTTTAAAACTTCGATGCAGGCTATTGCTAATGCCACAAACTACGAAATAGAAATTCGCTTTCGTCGAGTTTCTGATGGTAGCTATCGTTGGCATATTGTGCGGGGTTTACCATTTAGAGATGCCGGAGGACAGATTATTAAGTGGGTGGGCATCGCCAGCGACATTCACGATCGCAAAGTTGCCGAAGCCGCCCTGCAACAACTCAACGAAATGCTAGAGCAACGGATTAAAGAGCGGACTGCCCAACTTGAAGCTGCCAACAAGGAACTCGAATCATTTTCTTATTCAGTCTCGCACGACTTGCGGGCACCACTCCGCCACATCGCCGGATTTGTAGAATTACTTCAGAAGCGGCATAGTTCAACAAGCTTAGACCAAACGAGTCAGCGCTATTTGAAAATAATTGCTGAAACTGCAAAACAGGCAGGAATACTGATCGATGAATTACTCACATTTTCTCGCATGGGGCGCACCGAAATGCGCTACATCAACCTCAATATGGAGGAATTGGTACAAGAGGTAAAACGCGACTTGATCGCACAAACCCCAGGCCGGATAATCCATTGGCAGATCGAGCCACTACCACAAGTGCAGGGCGACCCCTCAATGCTGCGGCTCGTGCTTCGCAATCTGATGGGCAATGCCGTAAAATATACCCAGACTCGAAACCCGGCAGAAATTAACATTGGCAGTAGTGAAAATGAAAACGAAGTTGTCTTTTTTGTACAAGATAACGGCATAGGCTTTAATATGCAATATGTACACAAGCTATACGGAGTATTTCAACGCCTCCATAGCGACCCCAAATTTGAAGGCACTGGTGTTGGATTGGCAAATGTACAACGGATTATTCATCGGCATAACGGTCGAGTCTGGGCGGAGGCGGTAGTTGATAGTGGAGCCACCTTTTATTTCTCGCTGCCTAAGCTGTCAAAGAAGGAGGGTGAATGAAAGAACTCAAGCGAATTCTGCTAATTGAAGACAGTGCCAACGATGCCGAGTTAATTCTAGCTGCCTTGTCGGAAAACCATCTCGCTAACGAAGTGGTGGTGGTACGTGATGGAGAAGAAGCACTGGATTATCTCTATCGTCGGGGGTTGTTTCGATTGCGAATGGAAGGGTATCCTGTTGTAGTGCTGCTCGATTTGAAATTACCTAAAGTCGATGGACTAGAAGTACTGGTACAACTCAAATCTGACCCAGTAATGCGAGTTATTCCAGTGGTGGTACTCACCTCTTCCCGTGAGGAGCCTGACCTAATTCGATGCTACGAGTTAGGGGTGAATGCCTATGTTGTTAAACCAGTGGATTACCATGATTTTGTCGATTCTATTAAGGGTGTTGGCCTGTTTTGGGCAGTGATTAATCAGCCTCCTGTTGGTGCTTTACCTCCGGCCCCTCATCCTCAAAAGGAGAGCGACTGATGAATTTCCTCCGTTTCCTGCTTTTGGAAGATAGCGTGTTAGATGCAGAGCTAGCCCAAGCGATGCTAACGGAAGGAGGAATTAATTGCAAACTGATCCGAGTCGAAACCGATGCTGATTTCTTAAATGCTCTGGAAACAGAGGTTTTCGATTTAATTCTGGCCGATTATGCCTTGCCATCTTTTGACGGAATTGCGGCTCTGGAAATTGCCCGAAATCGTTGTCCAGAGGTTCCTTTTATCTTTGTTTCTGCGGCGTTGGGTGAAGAATTAGCGATCGAGGCTTTGAAAAATGGTGCAACTGATTATGTATTAAAGCAACGACTAGGGCGGTTAGTTCCCTCAGTGCAACGAGCATTACGGGAAGCTAAGGAGCGGCGTGAGCGCCAGCAAGCCGAGGAGTCTTTACAAAAAAGTGAAACCAAGTATCGCCGAATTGTTGATACCTCTTATGAGGGAATCTGGATGATTGACCAACAAGCCCAAACAGAGTTTGTGAATCAACGGATGTCTCAGATGTTGGGCTATGGGGTAGTAGAAATGCTTGGTCGTTCTATATTTGATTTTCTCGATCAGGCTGATAAGATTGCAGCCGAAGAGATACAAGAGTGGCTCAAGCGAGAAGGAAGTGAACTTAAAGAATGTCGATTGTGTTGCAAAGATGGTTCGTACATCTGGACACTGATTTCTGCTAGAGCGATTTTTGGTGAACAAAATGAATTTTTAGGTGCGATCGCTATGCTAACTGATATTAGCGATCGCAAACGCACCGAATCAGAACGCGATCGCCTTTTGCAACTTGAACAATTAGCCCGTGCCGAAGCCGAGGCTGCTAACCGGATCAAAGATGAGTTTTTGGCAGTACTTTCCCATGAATTGCGATCGCCCCTGAATCCCATTCTGGGTTGGGCAAAAGTGTTGCAGATGCGAAAATTTGATGAGATCGAACTCCAAAAAGCACTTAAAACCATTGAACGCAATGCCAAATTACAAGCTCAACTAATTGAAGATTTGCTGGATGTTTCTCGCATCCTCCAAGGCAAACTCAACCTCAATTTAATCCCCGTCAATCTGATATCCACCATTGAAGACGCAATGGAAACAGTGCGTTTGGCAGCAGAGGCTAAAAACATTCAAATTCAGACGATGTTTGATTCGGCTGTGGGGCAAGTTTTGGGTGATTCAGCCCGCTTACAGCAAGTCCTCTGGAACCTTTTATCAAATGCTGTGAAGTTTACAGCGACTGGGGGACAAGTAAATGTGCGATTGGAGTGCATCGACGAGCAAGCCCAAATTACCGTGAGCGACACAGGTAAGGGCATTCATCCTGACTTTTTACCTCATGTATTTGATTATTTCCGTCAGGGTGATAGTACAATAACTAGAAAATTTGGTGGGCTAGGGTTAGGTTTAGCGATCGCTCGTCACTTGATTGAGATGCACGGTGGAACGATTGGGGCAGAAAGTCCTGGCGAGGAGCAGGGAGCCATCTTCACAGTTAAGTTACCACTGATTAAGGACGGTGCAACAATCAAGGATGACACAAAGACTGATTCCTCAACTGCCGTTGTTGCCTCTTCTCCCCTTATAGGTTTACAAGTGCTGATTGTGGATGACAATGCTGATAGCCGCGACTTTTTCAGCTTTGTGCTTGAGGATTTTGGAGCGATCGTCACCACAGTAGGATCAGGAGATGAAGCATTACAAGTGCTAACACAGTCAAAGCCAGATATCTTAATCAGTGATATTGGGATGCCAGAGATGAACGGCTATATGCTAATGGAAGAGGTGCGGAGTCTGGAAGCAGAAGTAGGGGTAAAAAAGATTCCCGCGATCGCTCTGACTGCTTATGCAGGTGAAATCAATCAGCAGCAAGCAATAAAAGCAGGGTTTCAACAGCACATCGTTAAACCTGTATCACCAGAAGAATTGCTCACCGCGATTTCCAATTTAGTCAGATGTGCTTAGATGTTTGTTAAAAAGCTCTTCAACATTATAAAGCAATAGGCTTGGGTTAAGGATTTTTGGGAGAATATAAAGCTGTAGAGACGCGAAATTGTACTTCTCTACACTATCCGCTAGATGAGAATTTTAGTCTTATCTGAACCGTATTGCCTTAGTTCACAACATATTTGAAAAATAAATTCTCATGGATTTCATAGATGATTTCCATTAAGTAGATTTAAGTACTTGCCAAGTACTTCCGTATTTGTACGCTATCAAATATTTACAGATACTCTTAAAATCAACCTAAATTTATTTCCGTAAGGAGTCAGATATGAAGACTTATGACATATCTTTTATAAAGACAAATGGACTCACGACTTTTATCTCAATTATATTTATTTTCTCAGTAACTCTCATTTTCTCATTCTTTGAAAGTATTGAAGGATTTTCCAACCAAGAAAAAATAGAATATATTAATCAAGCATTAACAACTCTTGCCATAATCATTGGAGGATTGGCATTAATTACTAATGCTTACTATACTTCCAGGATTTCGCTAGATGAAAATCAGAGTATGTTAACGCAACTCCTTGCGGGGACACTAGCTTGGGATAAGAATATTGGAACTGGCATCAATAACACACAACCAACTCCAGAAGAGATTGCTCCAGAACGCTTTTGTAAAGCAATTGAACAACTGGGAAATGAAAAGATTGAAACGCGATTTGCCGCCATTTATGCGTTAGAGCAAATTGCTAAAGATTCTCATAAAGACCATTGGACAATTATGGAAATTATCGCTGCTTTTATTCGTGAGAATTCCCCGGTGAATCATGAATATAAGGATGAGTCACAGGAGTCATCAAAACTTCCTACAGATATTCAAACAGCCTTAACTGTCATTGGACGACGCGATTCATATAAAGATCCGGTAAATCAGAAACTGGATTTACGCAATACAGACCTCAGTAATGCAGATTTAACTGAAGCTAACCTCTCTAGGGCAATCCTCGTAGGAGCTAACTTACAATGGGTTAATTTTACACGAGCAAATCTCTCGGAGGCAGACTTATCAGTAACCGATCTTTGTGGGTCAATCTTCTATGAAGCAAACCTCTCAAAGGCAATCCTTCCAGAAGCCAATTTGCAAGGAGTAGTCCTCAGAAAAGCAAACCTCTCAAAGGCAATTCTTTATGATGCCAATCTAGAAGGAGCAATTCTTTGTGATGCTAACTTGACAGAGGCAATTCTTTGTGATGCCAATCTAGAAGGAGCAATCCTTTGTGATGCCAACCTCTTTGAAATAAACTTAGAGGGTAGCAACCTCCAAGATGCAAACCTGATCGGCAGTAACCTGCAAAAAGCAAAACTTGCTGGAGCCAACTTAGAAGGTGTGTTACTCAGTACAGCTAACCTGCAAGATGCTAACCTCCAAGAAGCCAACCTTGCTAGGGCAAACTTGAGCGGATGTGAAAACCTAGAATTACAGCAGATTGAAGAGGCAATTGGCGATCGCACAACAATCCTACCAGAAAATTT
>CAZZZY010000308.1:0-7058 GCA_964658545.1 uncultured Acetobacteraceae bacterium
TAACCTTTTCCCTAAACCCAATTCCGAGTTAAAAATCCTTAACCGAGCAGTATTGGGATGTGTTCAACACTTTTGTCTTGATTTTCATTTGTATTTATCTCTTTCTTCTGTGGTTTAAATAGAGTATTACCAATGATAATCATCAGATTTTGACTATTTTGCTCGATGGTTTGATCGTCATTGACTTGACCCCATTTTTCAATTTCATAAAAGCGAACCTGCTTATAAACTTGGTTGTAAGGAAATTTGATGCGCAGGGGTTCTGGAACTCTGTTGTCGGAAGTGTCGAGTGGCTTGATAATGCCATGAGGAGTAGCTTGATAGACTTTGTGAAAACAACGGTAGTAGCCGCCCATACTTGCCCAATCCCACCCCTTAATGCCTTTCAACATCCCATAGAAACTGGAAGCAGCGATGGAGCTAAAGATGTTGGCTAAAGGATTCTTCCCCCGTCGATGTTCGATCAGCTCTTTGCTGAAATCGAAATACCAAGTCTCAGAGCAGTCGGGAAAGACCACTTCTAGCTGGTAAATAGCTTGCCAGTAGCAATACTCTAAAAATAAAGAATCTTTCTTGTCATTGAAGAATTGGGGAAGGTGAACACATACTTCTTCCTCAATTACGCTTCTCATCTCTTCAATGTCATATCCCTCTGGATTGTTGTCAATGAGTTTGCTGTCGATATTGATGGGTGAGAAGTACAAGCTATCACGATCATCGGCTAGTTTTTTCACGAAGCTTGACTTTTGTGGTAAATAACTTACTTCACCATTCTTTAAGGCAATAACATCCCCGGGATCAAGAGTAAATATCTGATCTCCAATAGTGGGATATGCCTGTTGCACATCACGACAAAATTGCTCTCGGGTTACGGGAAAAACAATCTTATTTAGCCAAGAAGATCCGTTGATGAATTTGAATCCATTAGCACCAGGAGCAATGGCTTTTGGTGCGACTAAACCGATCAGTCTGAGCAGGTCACTATAACGAGAGTAGGGAAAACAAGTATTTTGATTTTCTTGATATTGAATTTCTAGCATAGGTTGCCAGCCAGCCAAGAGAAAGTCAATTTGAGGATAGCGCGACTTGACTGCGCTAATTGTCTGAGAATTAACAACCGAATCGACTTGATTCCAGAACACTCCATCAGAGTCGGCAAACACCATACCATATTCAGGAACGCGATTCTCTGAACGAGTTGCAACTAGACGAGTCGAACCAATTCGTACCTCATTAAAGTCTCTCAGAGAGTAGATGTGGCGGTAGCCTAATTTGTGCAGGCAAGTTTCCAATAATTTGTCTTTAGGAATCAGGACATCTACATGCTTAGGTAGATTAGCCAAAGAACGAATATCAAAATGATCTGTGTGCTGGTGAGAGATAACCAGGATATCGAATTCAGGAATTTGGTCATGAAGGATTTGACGTTTAGGGCAAATATCCTCTATTCCTTCGCAATGAGAATCCCAGAGAATTGGATCCATAAGAATCTTGCAATCCTGGGTTTCAACAAAAATAGAAGCATGACCGAGTAAGTGAATTTGCATTAGTTACCTCTTGTTTTTATTTAGTGCTTACTACACACTTGCTTACCCATCAATTTAAATTTGATAAACTATTAACGATCGCTCAAAAAGCGCCTATATTCTAAATGCACTGAACTTGTTGCTGGGGTTTAATCAAAGTATTGCCAATGATAACCATCGGATTTTGACTATTTGGGTGGATAGTTTGATTGTCATTGGCTTGACCCCATTTTTCAATTTCATAAAGGCGAGCCTGCTCATAGATTGGCTGGTAGGGAAATTTGATGCTCAGGGGATCTGGAACTCCTTCCTTAGAAGAGTCCAATGGACTGATAATGCCATAGGGAGTCGCTCGATAAACTTTATTAAAATAACGGTAGTAACCACCTAAATTCGCGTAATCCCACCCCTTAATGCCTTTCAACAGCCCATAAAAACTGGAAGCAGCGATTAAAGTAAAGACGTTGGCTAAAGGATTTTTCCCACGTCGGCATTGGATTGGATATTCACTGAAATCGAAATACCAAGCCTCAGAATAAGTCGGGAAGATAACTTCTAGCTCATAGATGGCTTGCCAATAACCATACTCCATAAATACAGAATCTTTCTTGTCATTGAAGAATTGGAGAAGGTGAACGCATACTTCTTCCTCAATCACGGTTCTCATCTCTTCAATATCATATCCCTCTGGATTATCGTCAATGAGTTTGCTGTCGGTGTTAACGGGCGAGAAGTACAAGCTGCTATCGTGATCGTCGGCTAGCTTTTTTACAAAAGGTGACTTTTGTGCTGAATAGCTGACTTTACCATTGTTTAAGGAAATAACATCTCCTGGATCGAGGGTAAATAGCTGATCTCTAATACTGGGATATGCCTCTAGGACATCATGACAGAATTGCTCTCGCGTTACAGGAAAAACGATCTGATTTAGCCAAGATGAACCGTTAATCTGTTTAAACCCATTAGCACCCGGAGCCATAGCTTTTGGTGCGGCTAAACCGATGAGCTTGAGCAGATGACTATAAGTAGCATAGGGGAAAACAACACGTTCATTATGCTGATATTGCATTTGTAACAACGGTTCCCAAGGAGCTAACAAAAAGTCAATTTGAGGATAGCGAGACTTGACTTCATTAATTGTCTGAGCAGTAACATCCGAATCGACTTGATTCCAGAATACTCCGTCAGAATCGGCAAAAACCATACCATATTCAGGAACACGATTCTCTGAACGAGTCGCAACTAGACGAGTCGAGCCAATTCTTACCTCATTAAAATCTTTGAGGGGGTAGATGTGACGGTAGCCCAATTTTTGCAGGCAAGTTTTCATGAATTCGTCTTTGGGAATTAGGACATCTACATGCTTGGGTAGATTAGCCAAAGAGCGAATATTGAAGTGATCTATATGTTTGTGAGAAATAACCAAGATATCGAATTCAGGAATTTGGTCATGAAGGACTTCACGTTTAGGGTAAATATCTTGCATTCCTTCGCTGATTCCAGGATTCCATAATAGTGGGTCCATAAGAATCTTACAATCCTTGGTTTCAACAAAAAGAGAAGCATGACCAATCAAGTGAATTTGCATAAATAACCTCTGTTTTTTAAGACGCTGGTAGCTTGTTTACCCGTAGACTTCCTAACCCCGCATTTCTCACAAGTAGTAGGGGCGGGTTGACAGATATGATCAATCAATCATTCATTCACGAAGATATCGCTCAACCCGCCCCTACGACCTCTGGACATGAAACTTGATAGACTACTACGGCTGTTAGATTCTTATCGTAAGAGCGTTGATTTTGTTGTTTAAACGAGTATTTCAGATTTCTCTGATACTTTTAAACCGAAAGAGTCTGGATTGATTTTTTGTACGTTTTTTGTTGAGCTATTAAACAGCTTTATTGCTAAAGTTTCATCATGTCTAGCCAAATTTGCAGCTAATACTCTCAGCATATCGACGTAACGGAGATAGGTTTCATATTGATGCCGCTTGTCTGAAGGGAGGTTGCTAAATTCAACTCCTTTTCCCCATCGTTGAACTGTATTAGGTTTGATCTTTAATATCTTGGCAATTAAATTGACACATTTCTCTCGATAGCCGTGTTCTGATTCTATGGCTAAAATCTGGGTTTCTGTAAAGCGAAGTCTGCCATCTTCTTGAACATCTTCTAAGCCGAACCAGCGTCGGCAAAATATCCGTGGATGCATCCCTTCACTTTCATTAACACAGGCTTTCAAAATTTTGTAACCTGCATTTGTGAAAAAAGTCATAACTTTACCTCATTAAAGTTAGCGTAAATAATGTGAATATAAAGATTAATGCTCTCTAAATTGCTTTCAAACTTTCCAACATCCAATCAAATCTGACCGCAGCTAATGACATCTGCTCTAAAACATCAGAATCTAGTTCATCCTCATATTTTACGTTTTCGCTTAAAGTCTGTCCTGGACTGTAAGTGTGTCTTCTATAGCCCATACGGTTCAGAAGTCCTTGGAATCTATCTGAAAGCAGAGTTGCGATCGCCCGATAAAAGCGAGTAGAAAAACCGACATCTTGCTGTAACTTAGCCAACAATTGCGACCTAGCGATCGCCAGCACTAAAGAATCTTCTACCGCTTTAATGGTTGCGTAGGGTAAACGTCCATCAATAAAAGTAGCTTCTCCCACGATTTCGCCTTTGTATAATTTGGCAATCTCTTGTTCGGGGACTTTGTTTCCTTCCAAGCTTGCAAAGATGCGAGTCAAAGGATTATCTTGGTTGCTAGAAATGGAAACGTTCATTTGTCCTTGTAGCAGGACATATAACGCATCTACTGGCCCTCCCTGACGAAGCAGGATTTCTTGAGAAGCAATTCTCTTAAGTTTACCATTAGCAATAAACCAATCAAGATCGCTATCGTGTAATTGGCCAAAAATGAAAAGTACATCTCTAATCGGCTGAACTTGAACGAGTTTACTACGACCAAGGCGTTCAATCAAACTTTGCAATCTGTCTGAATATAAAATAGCGATCGCTCGATAGAAACGAGATGCAAATCCCGCGTCCTGCTTCAATTTAGCTTCTAATTGCCGCAGGGGGATAGACATCACCAAGGATTTTTCTAGAGCTTGAATACTAGTAGTCGAAGGAACACCAATTAACGAATTTTCTCCTACGACTTCACCACTAGAGAATCTCACAACCTCTAAACCAGCCGTTCTGTCGCCCTCTATAGTGGCAAAAGCACGCGCTAAAGGATTTTGACGACTTTGAGAAACAGTAGCTATCAAAGTTCCTTCTAGAAGAATATGGAAAGTATCACCAACTTTTCCTGGCTGCACAAGGACAGTTTCAGATGGAATTTCACGTTTATGACTCGTCGTGAACATCCAATCTATATCGCTATTGCTCAATTCTTGGAGTAAAACTTCTCTCATTAGTTTACCTGCAATTACTTTTCTAAAAAATCGGGATTGGGGACTAGAATGGGGAGAATCATAACTTCTAATTCTGCCAATTTTAGATTTGAAATTCTGGATTGAAGGAAAAATCTAAAATTGAATGATTCCTAACTCAGCCCTCTCAGTCTGTAGTTGTTTTAAAATACTTACAAGGCGGGAAGTAACTTCTTGAGAAGCTAATTCTTCTAGCGTTAAATAAGTCAAGGCGATAGACAATAAAAGTCGCTCGTTACCAATGCTTAAATCATCTATATACTCGGCATCGAAACGCTCTAAATTTAGAGCCACATCTGTCACCAAAGCCTGTAAAATTCTAAAAGCTCCATCTGAAAGCGGCGGTTGACCACGATAGTTTTGCAACCTACCGCTTTCTCGATAATTGGCCAATGATTCTAAACCCATAAAACGCAAGAACCAATCGGCTCGATAGCATCCAGTAGCAGCAACAATTCCTCGGTAGTCGGCGATGAGTTCGTCGAGGAGATTGTTTTGCATTGAGTGAAACAGGCGGTGGGTAAAGTAGTGAGTGCATTCATGTTCTAACCGAATCGTCAGCGATAAACGTCGCCATTCTGATTCTGAAAGTCCGATATCACTAGCAGAAACGTTGCTATAAAAACCATCACTGAGAATAATAAATCGGTCTTGATAGCGACTTTTTTGAGGAATCAGCCGCCCAAACTCCCCTTTCCAGTCTGTTTCGGAGCAATTGGCCGGATTTTCTCTTTCCCATTGTTGGCGATAGCGGCGAATTCGATCCCAGTTATTGTAACCAGCAACCATACAAGCCCCCATAGAAGCTGGAAGGGGTTGGGGTTCATTACGTTTGGTTAGCGATCGCACCAAAGAAACAAAATCTTCTCGATTGGCAGGAAGTATAACCGGAATCGCCCCCGCTAAACTTTGATAAATTTTTAAATCCAGCTTTTCTGGATGCTCAAGGACTAAACCAGTTGCCTCACAGATGCCGTCAAGATTAACTCCCTTCAAAGTAGCAGCCCGGTAGACTTCAGTTTGGCTAATTCCTTCTTGGATGGGAAAGGACAACTGAACTAATACCTGCTTGAGGGTTTCAAATACACCTATTTCTCTAGCGGTAACAGCATACTCTTCCCAAGTCACAATATGCGGTTCGGGTTCGAGGGGAAATTTTAAAGATGGTTGCCAACTGTCATGTTCAAAAATATTTTGATTGTAGGCTAGCAGTTCTTCTATTTCCGATCCGGTAGCACCATAGGAGGCAAGTATGGCAGCCCGAAATGTTTGCCGTTCCATTATTAAATAGCTCCTCTAACCGCTACCTTGGCTTGCTCCCTAATAATCTGTGCCGTAATTTTTTGCACTACCTGACTAAAGGGATGTTTAGGATAGAGCAAACAGAATATATTACTGCTAGCAAGGCGAATGATATCTTCTGATAGGGGGACAATACCAGCAACTGGGGTTTTGTAGGTAGACTCCACCTCTTGTTGCAAAGCATTAAAATCGAATGTAGATAATACTTTATTAACTACCAGCATCATTTTAGGTACTTCTAATTTGCGAGCGACTTCCAGTGTCACAGCAGTTCCTTGGAAGTCTTGTTGATCTGGGCGTAAAATCACAACGAGAATATCTGAAATAGCAATAGAAAGTAAAGTCTCTTCATTAAGACCGGGATGGGTATCGATTAACAAATAATCCAAATCTAGAGCATCAATGATTTCGTAGAAACCATCGTTGAGTCTGGCTACATCATATCCCTCGCGCAGAATTCGGGTAATTTGACCAGGATTAATACTAGAAGGAATTAGGTAAATTTTACCACTACCTCCTTCTCTCTGTAAAAGGTGAGTGACATCGTAGGCAGTATCTTCAATTGTACACTTACCCCACAGATAATCATTCAAACAATAATTCATCTTCTGCTCATTCAGACCAAAAATAACGTGAATTCCTGGTGACTGAATGTCAGTATCAATAATAGCGATTCTTTTTCCTTGCAATGCTAGAGTTGTAGCTAGATTGGCTGTCATATTGGATTTACCAGTACCGCCACGGAATGAATGAACAGAAATAATTTGACTCATAAAATACTCCTAAATTGTGAA
>CAZZZY010000309.1:0-7044 GCA_964658545.1 uncultured Acetobacteraceae bacterium
AGAAATAAATTATCCAAATAAACGAACCACAGAGACACAGAGAACACAGAGAGGGGAGAAATAGAGAGAGTTTTTGCGTCAGTTTTGGAACATTTTTTTATTTGGAAGTCCCTTTTGCCGCTCCGCCTCTTTACCCCTCCGCCCCTCCGCCCCTGCTTCCTACTTCACTGGCCAAGGAATCATCGGATCATTAGCCAACTTTTTGGAGACTTCGTATGCTCCAAAGCGGTTGAGGTGGCTGGGATCAGAAAAGTAGTCATTTGCTTTTGGCCACTGTTGGCTCAAATCTCGATAGATAAAGTTGGGATTAGTAGCTAGATGCAACATATATTGCTGAAATTCTTGCTCATATTGTCTACGCACTGGATCTAAATAATCTCCCGTGAGAGGCATATTGACAAACACTAAAGAAATTTTATGAGACTGGGTAAACTGAAGCACTTCTTGGAAGGCAGTATCTTGCTCTCCTTCTACTTGGAAAGATTTATAGTCGTTATCGTAATTTCCTGGAACTCTAGAATGTTTTTGATAGTATCTAGCAGGATTGAAGCGAATAGACAAAGGTAGAAAGCCATCAAAATCCACTGCTTGCTGGAAAGTACTTTCATCTGAAGTTCCGTCTGTTATCTGTTTTGGTGATGGAACTGTCTGATTGCTTCCAACTATAAGCAGTTTTTTTTGCAGTAAGCTCTTAATTTGGTCACGGTTTTGATAGCTAGCAGAAAGAGATGCTAAAGCTTGATTTAATAACTGATTGACAGCTTCGTAGGTACTAATCTCCGGTTTTTCTTCTTTTACCTTTTTTTCTCCAGAACTGACCTGATTTTCGGGTGAATCACTGCTATTTGCTGTTGTTGGCGTTTTTTGGAATGCTTGTTTATAACCAGCAGATGCAGTGAGGGATTTAAAGGTAATATCCTCGCGTCCGCCGTTGAAAGCACGGGCCCCATCTGCCCAGAGAATTATTTTAGGCAGTTCTGATGGTTCTAGTACGTGGCGAATCACAAAGTCTACAACTTGTGCTGTAGCACCGTTGATCCCAAAGTTAAACACGTCAATATTTGGATAGCCCTGAGCTGCTAAAGCTTTAGAAAGTGCTGCTGGATCTATTCCTCTGAGGGCGCGGGAGGAACCAACAATCAACACATCTGGCGGACTACCAGTTCTAGCTAAACGCTGTTTATACAGTGCTAGTTGCTCGTCTAACTGTCTGACATTGAAACTTGGCATCTGCGATCGCGCTGCTAAAAGAATAGCTGTTGCGGTTGCTTTTTCTTTCAGTGGTGCGGCTGCCAAATTCTGTGTCGGGGTATCATCCCTTTGGGTAAATTCCGAAGCATTAAATACAGAACTCTGATTTCGAGGAAATTTTGTCTTGGAAGTGCTGGGAAAAAATGTCGTTTTCTCACTCTGAGTTTTCCCAGATGTCAAAGATACCTTTTGCTCAGAAGATGATGAAGGCAAGACACTGGCAACTTTTGGTGTACTTGGCGTAGTCTGTGCAATAATTCGACCCAACACCCAATCAGTTTGCAGGGTAATTAATAATCCTAATATTCCCCAAACTAGAGCAATCTTAAGTCCTTGATCGTCAGGGTTTTGTTCTGCTGGCTGGTCGCTTTCAGTAAATAGCTGGCTTTTCAAGAGAAATTTTCTTGCGGTTGCACTCGCCGTTGCTATCCAATCTCGCGCGACTTCTGTCACAAAACTTTGAACTTCTTCTGTCGTTAAGTCTGGGCGCAAAATTGGCTCACTAGTCTCAGAGGGCACTAAATCATTAACGTATTTAGAAGTCGCAGCGAATTCTGGGGTTGCTTCTGGTACTAAACGTTGGCGATGTTCCAGATCAACGCCATAGTGCCAAAAAGGTTCTTTATTCCCAGCCCGGCGACCGTAGATACGTACTCCCATAATACCGGGAATTTTCAAATGGCGGATAAACTGCGTAATTTTACTTGCTACTTGTTGACGGGCTGGACAAACAGGTGCATCACACATGATATGCAATAAATCATTTTTGTTCAGCAAAAGGACGCGAATTCCCCCTGTCAATAGCCGCCAATCCAGGTCAGGATTGAGTAAGCGTTCCAGTAAAAATATGATGGCTGGTTCATCGCCAGTATTCGCCAAATCTAGCGGTGATATGGCAAAGGCGGGATGGTTTGCTGCGGGTAAAGCCAGCCAATCAATCCAAGTGGGTTGGTTATCGCCTGTTTTTTGTCCGTATACGGTGGCAGCAAGAATGCCTTGAGGTGCGATCGCTTCTAGCTGGGGTACAATCGCCTCTAAGCACACTACTTTGTCGGGGATTGGGGCAGTTCCTAAAGGATCAAAAGCTGGTGTACAAAATATATGTAGGGTTGATTCTTTTAAAGAAACTTGGACAGCAACTTTTAATCCTGATAATACCTCAGTTAATAGCCGAGCGATCGCTTGGACATCCCCCCAACGCGCCCACTCCTTTAGCATTACTTCTGGTGGTGTCAAATCCACCCGCAGCAGCCAATCAGGGGCAGTTTCGCCCCTTACCTGGGAAACAATTACGGCATCTTGGTAGCCGGAAAGCTTGAGATAACGCAACTTTTGTGCTATGGGTTCGGCAAGCAATGATGCATCGGGGCTATAACTAGACTGGCAAAATATCCACAGGCGATTTTCTTCCGGCTGAGAGTTCTTGGACTTATATGGCTTAATCTTTGCTAGTACCGATACACCTAGCGGACTCAGAGTTTCGCTAAGATACCTAGCGATCGCCTCTGGGTTCCCTTGGCGAGCCAAACTTTCGTTAGAGACAATTAGCGCTCCACCCGATTGTTTTGATTTTTCCGAGTCTGTTAGCAAGGCTTGCTCTACCTGCTCCAGATGCTTATCTATTTGATTTAAGTAAACCCGATGGCACCATAAGGGGCGCTGTTCCCCTTTTCTTCGGCCATAGACAAATACTTGATATATTGAGGTTTGTTCGCTGCTTGTGAGGACATCTAAGTTTGTTTGCTGTAGTGCTTGCAGCAAATCAGACAAAGTACGCCAACGCTGCGGACATTCTGTACCTTCACAAAGAATATGAAGGTCATTTCCCCGCAACCGGACTTTCACCCCAAAAGTGTTGATCCCTGTTGCTTGGCTTACCCATTGCACTAGGGATTGCTGGCGATCTGGTAATACTGTTTTCATGGGAAGTTAACTTTACAGGAAGCGATTGTTGGGGTATAGTGCCTGCACTTGTAAACTAGAACCATAGGTTTATCACACTCTGACGGTTTTTTTTAACAATTTTGTTACCTTCGTAGCTCACAAAATCGGACAAGATAGTGTTGTACAGGTTGCAAGTCTGACTAATATTGAGTTTTGCGTTTATTTTACTAATAGGGAGTCATAAATCAGGAGTTAGAAGTTAGGAGCGAGGAGTCAGAATAATTCTATATGACTGACTGACGACTTGTCCTTTAAAGCTGGACTTCCGTCCCACTGCGCTAACGCCCCTGATGGGTGAAACAACCAACAAGTTTATCTCATTGAAACTCCATCCCTTGATCTTTGGAGTCATCTGAACTCCTAACTCCTCTTTACCCATAGTTCCCATAACCAAAAATTAGCAATGCCTCCTGCCAACCAACAACCCTCAACTAACCCACCATCCAATCTGGATTTATTTACCATTCCCCAGTCGTTCCTTTTACAAATAGGTACAGCGTCTATATTACTGCTGCTCATTACCGGAAAAACCACCGTAAGGGCACTAGAAAGCATCGGGGAAGCCAGTGAAGAATTATTTCGAGGCGATCGCCTACCCATTCTCGACTTCCCAGAGGATCACGAAACTAATCAAACTTAGAAAATATACACCGAATAATTATTTGCTCAGGAACATCCCGATGAGCATTCAGTAGAAAACCTAGAAGCGTAAACAGTAATTAGCTTTACAAGATAGAGAATATGGGTTCCCTTTTATACTCTTCGTCTCAAACTGCGGATATATACCCGGTGTCGGAATTATTTTTGCGTCATCGTCTCCAGGTAGTGGAAGAATTGTGGGAGTCTGTTCTTCGGCAAGAATGCGGTCAAAACATGGTAGACTTGTTGCGGCAATTGCGCGATTTGTGTTCGCCAGAAGGACAGGCAACAAATGACCAAGCATCCTCAGCTGTCAAATTAATTGAACAACTAAATATCAACGAAGCAATCCGCGCGGCTCGTGCCTTCGCTCTTTATTTTCAGTTGATTAACATCATCGAGCAGGAATACGAACAACGGCAGCAACTGAGTCGCTATGAGGCAGAAATAGAGGCTACAGATGCAGAAAGAGCATCTAATGTCAACTATTCGTCCAATCAAAGAGAAGATGACGCACCTGTTAGTAAGGGAATAGCAGCAGACTTGCTGACAAAGAATTATCTAGAAAAAGCGCCAGTCAAACCAAAAGGGACTTTTGCGGCTTTGTTTCCCTATTTATTCAAGCTGAATGTCCCACCCCAGCAAATTCAACGTCTAATTGCTCATCTGGATGTGCGCTTAGTTTTCACAGCGCACCCGACGGAAATTGTTCGTCATACCATCCGGGATAAGCAACGACAGGTGGTACAACTCTTGCAAAAACTCGATGCTTTGGAACATCATTCTGGTGGTACATCTGGGGGATATGCTTGGGAAGCAGCAGATGTCCGCGAACAATTACTCGAAGAAATTCGCCTCTGGTGGCGCACGGACGAACTTCACCAGTTCAAACCCACGGTGCTAGATGAAGTAGATTATGCCCTGCACTATTTCCAAGAAGTTTTATTTGATGGCATTCCCCAACTTTATAAACGTTTCAAACACACCCTATCCAATACCTTTCCTTGGCTAGAACCACCGAGTAAAAACTTTTGCTCTTTCGGCTCTTGGGTAGGCTCAGACAGGGATGGGAACCCATCAGTTACACCAGAAGTCACCTGGCAAACAGCTTGCTATCAGCGCAAAATGGTGCTAGGAAAATATATTCAGTCAGTGAAAAATCTGATTGAATTGTTGAGTGTGTCGATGCACTGGAGTGATGTCTTACCAGATTTACTGGAATCTCTAGAGTTGGATCAGTCCCAGTTGAGTGAGGTATACGACGCACTGGCGCTGCGTTATCGACAAGAACCCTATCGGCTCAAACTGGCTTATGTGCTGAAACGACTAGAAAATACTCGCGATCGCAATCTGGCTTTGTACAATCGGGAAACGCCAAAGAATCAAGATAGTCCCCTATATCGTTCGGGAGAAGATTTTTTAGCAGAACTGCGGATGATTCAGCGCAACTTAACCGAAACAGGTTTAAGCTGTCGAGAATTAGAAAATCTTGTCTGTCAGGTAGAAATTTTTGGTTTTAACTTGACACAGCTAGATATTCGTCAAGAATCATCCCGCCATGCCGATGCGCTGGATGAGATACTAGAATACCTGCAAATATTACCTCAACCTTACAACGAACTATCTGAGGAGCAAAGAGTCGCCTGGCTCACAGGAGAACTGCAAACCCGTCGGCCATTAATTCCGGCAGAATTGCCATTTTCCGAAAAAACCAACGATGTAATTGAAACCTTTCGCATCGTGCGATCGCTCCAACAAGAATTTGGTCTAAATATCTGCGAAACTTACATTATCAGTATGTGCCGCGATGTGAGCGACGTGCTGGAAGTACTACTGTTAGCCAAAGAAGCCAGACTTTTTGACCCCGCGATCGCTGTGGGAACCATTCAAGTTGTCCCCCTATTTGAGACAGTAGAAGACTTACAACGCTCCAGAAGCGTCATGCGGAAACTGTTTGAACTCCCGTTATATCGGGCTTTGTTAGCCGGCGGCTACGAACAGACAAAAGTAGAAAATGCCGGTGAAAATTCATCCTCCCCTGCTTCCCCCGCCTCCTCCCCTCTCACCCCTAACTTACAAGAAGTGATGCTGGGGTATTCTGACAGCAATAAAGACTCTGGTTTTTTAAGCAGCAACTGGGAAATTCATAAAGCCCAAAAATCACTGCAACAAATAGCAGAAGACTACGATCTAAATTTGCGGATTTTCCACGGACGCGGCGGTTCTGTGGGACGGGGTGGCGGCCCTGCTTACGAGGCGATTTTGGCTCAACCGGGTCATAGTATCAATGGGCGAATCAAGATTACCGAACAAGGAGAAGTTTTGGCTTCCAAATACTCCTTGTTGGACTTGGCTTTGTACCACATGGAAACCATCACCACTGCTGTGATTCAAGCTAGTCTGCTGCGGACAGGGTTTGATGATATTGAACCTTGGAATGAGATTATGGAAGAATTAGCAGCGCGATCGCGTCAACATTATCGGGCTTTAATCTACGAACAGCCGGATTTTGTTGACTTCTTCCACCAAGTAACCCCCATTGAAGAAATTAGCCAGCTACAAATTAGTTCCCGTCCAGCCCGCCGTCCATCTGGTAAGAAAGATTTAAGCAGTCTGCGAGCTATTCCTTGGGTATTTAGCTGGACACAAACCCGCTTTTTGCTTCCCTCCTGGTACGGCGTTGGCACAGCTGTACAAGAATTCTTGAACGAAGAACCAGAAGAACACTTGAAATTGTTGCGCTACTTTTACGTTAAGTGGCCCTTTTTCAAGATGGTGATTTCTAAGGCCGAGATGACTTTGGCAAAAGTAGATATGCAAATGGCACATCACTACGTTCAGGAATTGTCAAAACCAGAAGATAAACTTCGTTTTGCCAAAGTTTTTGACCAAATTGCCAGCGAGTTCTATCTCACAAGAGATTTGGTCTTAAAAATCACCGATCACAATCGATTGTTAGATGGCGATCCTGTCTTGCAACGATCTGTGCAGTTACGCAATGGCACAATTGTCCCGTTGGGATTTATCCAAGTTTCCCTACTCAAGCGCCTACGCCAGTCTATGAGTACTAATGCTACTTCTGGAGTCATCCACTCTCGCTATAGCAAAGGCGAGTTACTACGAGGAGCATTGTTAACTATTAATGGGATTGCCGCTGGGATGAGAAATACAGGTTGATTGCGATTAGGGAATGGGGCATGGGGCATGGGG
>CAZZZY010000310.1:0-7012 GCA_964658545.1 uncultured Acetobacteraceae bacterium
AAGAAAAAAACACCATCGCAATCACAAAGTGAACGATAATTGGGTGCAAAGGATCAGGGTATGGTAGATTTTGGCTATTGAGAGGTAAGGCAGACATCGCTTTTTCCTTGAGGTATCAGGCGCTGTGATTACTTGTGTCCTTGGTAAAAATAAAATTCAGTATTGACTGTTTGGAGATTTTGAATTTTGCAGATGCTGACGAAATATAGAATTCCTAACAAGAAATAGCTCAAATATAGAGCGACAAGCTACTGTCTTAGGGATGAATTACCGAAAAATCAAGCTAATTAAGCGGTTTACAGTGTTCAACGAAATACATTGTTTCAGTGCTATCAACCTGAGTTGAAAAGTTTTCATGTATTTGAACCACATATTTCATAAGGGCACAGCATTGCTCATTGGTGTCAACGTGGTCAAACTTCGGAACTGATTGCAGCAAAGCGATCGCAAATAAAATCACGAAAGCAAGTCACCTTCGCGGGTAATAGTCGCCATCCCTCATGGAGAAGGTAAAGAGAAGCTTGCTCTACGATAGACCATTCGGGCAAAATTTTCACCAATTGTCCCGATTTACAGTCTGATTCACATAAGAGAGTGGGAAGTATCGCAATACCAGCCCCTAAGAGCGCCATTTGTTTGAGACAAGCAAAGTCGTTCGCCATGATGCTGGCACTCAAATTAACTTGACGACTGGTATTGCCCTGATGAAACCTGATGGGTTTAGTACCAAACAATCGCTGATGCAAGAGTATGCGGTGATGAATTAGATCCGTCACTGTGTCAATAGTTTCTCGTTGCTTGAGATACAGAGGACTGGCAAATAATTGCGCCGATAGGTTGTTGATTAATCGATGCAGGATATATGTTGAGTCTGAAAGTGTTTTCGTGGCTCGAAGAGCGATATCAATTTGATGCGTTGTTAAATCAAGTAACGTCTCAGTCAGCAAAATTTCCACACTGATGCTAGGGTATCGCTCTGAAAATTCCGCGATCAAGGGCGGAAATACAGATAACCCTAAATCCATAGGCATCGTCACTCGTAATGACCCTGATAGTTCTAGCCGCGCATCCCGCAATTCTGTCGCTCCTTCATCCAATAAAGCCAAAGCTTGAACACTCCGCCGATAGAACGCCATCCCTTCTTGGGTAGGTGAAACAGCCCGCGACGAACGGTTGAGCAATTTCACCCCTAATTGCTGTTCTAAGCGAGTAATGCGACGGCTCACCGATCCTTTAGACTCCCCAAGTAGTTTACCAGCACGGGTTAAACCGCCATGCTCAATGACTGCACACAGCGATCGCAAGTCTGCTAAATCACCTTGAACTGTTTCCATTTCAGCAACAATGAGTTTCAAATTAACTAATTGTTTCATAAATAAAGGTGAAATACAATCGTGTGTATCGCAATTATGCTGCTACTGAAATTCACCTTTAGCTCTTCCCAGCCATTGCTATTTCAGGGATTAGCACTAATTTACATTCATCTTTCACAACAGACAAAAGAGAGCTTTATGCCAAAACTGATTTCATTTCTGCATCCTACTCTGATGTGGGGTGTGCTGGGACTGTATTTATACACTGCTTATCTCGGTTGGCAATCGAGTCGCCTCAAATCCGTCAATGCTGAAACTCGCAAAGAATTGGTTCGTAATAAGGTGGGACTCAAACATTACCAAGTTAGTTCGGTATTGTTAGGGCTATTGGTGTTGGGAGCTGCCCTTGGTTTGGCCGTCACCTACATTAATGTCGGAAAAGTGTTTAACGCGGGACGCATGGCAAAATTGGCATATTAATGATGGTGCTAATTAGACATCTCCAGAAAAGAAAAAAGACCCCGCTTCCATTCCTCTCCCCGAAAGGTCGAGAGGCTTTAAAACCCCCCTTCCCGCACTTCGTGCCGCTACGCTAACGTAGGGAAGGGGGGAAGGGGGGTTAGGTCTGCGTGCAAATTTGTGGTCTCTAAATCTTTTCCGGAGATGTCTATTGCCTTGACAGCTAGCCTTGCACCTTTCCTGCAACGCGGGGGAGCATGGGCACGCATCAGTCACGTCAGTATTGGCATTGTGCTGTTGATACTTTATCTCTGGCAGATTCCGACCGGCGGAGAAATCGTCCAAGCCATTCTCAAAGCCGGATAAAATGACAACCCATTGGTCATTGGCGATCGCGCATCAGTCTTCAACGAAAGAATTCGAGGCGATGCGATCGCATTTATCAATCAAAAAAAGTTAAGTACAAGGACTCGTGATGACAAACACAACCGACCATGAAATTCTCCTCCCGACTTACTTTATTTCCCACGGGGGTGGCCCCTGGCCGTGGTTAAAGCAGGAGATGCCGGGATTTGATCAACTTGAAGCGTCTTTGCAAGAAATGTCGAGGGAGATTGGGATAACCCCCAAGGCAATCCTCGTGATCTCTGGCCATTGGGAAGAACGCAATTTCACGGTGATGGCAAGTCCTGCTCCTCCGATGCTCTACGACTACTCTGGATTCCCCGAACACACATATCACATCAAATATTCTGCCCCAGGGTCGCCGCAAATAGCCCGCCGAGTGCAAGAATTGCTAGAGAAGGCAGGATTTCAGACACATTCTGACAACTTCCGTGGGTTTGATCATGGTGTCTTCGCCCCTCTGGTAGTGGCTTACCCAGAAGCAAACGTCCCAGTGCTTCAGCTTTCGCTTCGCAGAGATTATGATCCAGAAGCTCATTTGGCAGCTGGTAGGGCACTCGCTCCTCTAAGAAAGGAGGGGGTGCTGATTATCGGAAGTGGACTTAGCTATCACAACTTGAGACAGATGGGGCCACAAGCGAGTATCCCCTCCCGTCAGTTTGACGAGTGGCTGACTGATGCTGTTTGCGGATCGAAATCCGAGGAAAGAAACCTTAAATTACTCAACTGGAGCAACGCGCCGTCAGCCCGTTTAGCCCATCCCAGAGAGGATCATTTGATCCCGCTCCTAGTGGCTGTTGGTGCAGCAGAAGCAGAACCAGGCGATCGGGTTTATCATGAGGATTCGTTTTTTGGTGGGGTAGCTGTTTCCAGTTTCCGCTTTGGTAAGGTTACAGACAATTTACAATAATGCCACGTAAAAAGATAATCCCCATAAAGAAATTCTCGGCATAAGACCGTTTTCTTTTTCTTTATCTTTTTACTTTTGCCTTGTTCGGTGATGAAGGTCAACAACTGGTAAACCAAGCTGGTTTAGTGCCTATTCATTAAGATAAACTGTGGCGTTGAAAGAAGTCCCAAATAGTCTGACTGGCGTTCAAACCAAGTTGAGCATTAAACTTATTTAGACTTGTATCAGTTGAAACACCACCAGGCCAAAAATGTCCCCCGTTTACTACAGCTAGCTGTAAGACCTCTGAGTTGCCACTACAACTTGAGTATTGAGCAGCTTTGACTTTGGAGCTTTTCGTGCCAGGAAGCAATGGGGATACACTAGATGAGCTACATTGATCATGCGATCGCCAAAAGCTGACCATATCCGAAATAGAAACAAGTGCTCCTCGTTGAGTATGGTCATCACCTTCATAATGTACATCATGATCGTTTGTACCGTTGATGATCATCATCGAGACGGGAGTCTGAGGTTGACAATTAGGTTTGAGTCGGACTGGAAGAGAGCCAGCTACTGATGCAAAAGCAGCAATTTTATCAGACAGTTTACATGCTAAAGCTTCCGTAAGTATTCCGCCCCTAGAGAAACCAGTGGCATAGATTTTATGACTATCAATATTTATTTCTTGCTTAAGATGATCAATTAAAGCACTCACAAATAAAACATCATCTACCTTTCCTTGAGAATTCCCTCTAAGACTCCATTTTTGATTCATTCCATCGGGATAAACGACAATAAACCCTTTTTTATCTGCTAAATTATTAAAGCGCGTCACATCACTAATTGAATGACCAGTACCAGCATCTCCATGAAATACTAAAACTAATGGCATTGGCTGGTTTGGATGATAAGATTTTGGAGTGTAAAGATAGTAAGTGCGTAATTTACCTTGGTTATTTATCTGTCCGTAATTATCACCAATTGATATTTTTTGTTTTGATGTATTTATTTCATCAGCTTTGATTGAACTACAGGCTGTTACTAAACTAATTGCAAGTAAGAAAGTAAGAATTTTCTTAACATATTGACAGTTTTGAGATATATTCATAGTCAGTTAACCACTTGCTAAAAATACTTTCACTTGAATTAATATATTTTGTCTAGTCTCTAAAGGTGTATTCAATAAAGCTAATACTCCTCCTAAAGTGTTATTTTTAATTAATTAAGTCGGCGAAAGAAACTAAAACTACACGCTGTAGTAGGGGCAATACCCGCATTTCTCACAAGGGCAACGAGATGATCTCTATGAACATCAGTCCTGAGAATGAGATCCGCTGCTGATGCCTGTGAGGACAAGGAAGCCATTACGAGTGGTAGAGCAAGCAAAGTGCCAACAAGGATACCTTTCATTATCCAATATCAGTTGTTTTTGGTTTAGTTGACTACAACATTCCTAAATAATTTATGGATATCTATCCCTCCGCCAGATACATAATCTTCGGGAATAGGCTTGGCATAAGGATTTTTTCCATTAGTTACCCTCATAACAGAGGAAGTCTTGTTTGTCTCAGGATTAAATAAGATTGCTGTATAAATCTAAGTTTAAAACACTAAATAGAAACACACATTGGAATAAAGTCATAATTTAGGCATGACTTTAGTCATGCTTACGTGATGTGTAAGTAAGTTTCCAAGGTTACTACTTCTGGCATCACATTGGACGCGATCGCTACGCCCGCGAAAAATTTCGGGGTCATTTTATGATTTTAATAGTCAGAATTCAGTTGGGTATTCTGTACGACTGGTGGATGAATAACCGGCGTTTTTGCACCCCCACCAAATTGAAAATTTGGTGGTGCAACAATTCCTGCACCGGTCTGAATCCCCGACTGATAGCGCAGCGTAAAGCCTTCGGCATGGCAACGCTATGAGCGAGTCCGCGAGCGTCTTGATTCTGACCGGAGCAACGGAAACGTCTCCGGCTCCGCTCCTGTTAGCGGTAGCGGGGCGTTTAGCCCATTCAGAATAGCTGAATTCTTCTTCAATAAGATGTTTGTAGCAAAGCCGATTGAAATGGTTGCAACAGAATACCGAGAATTTTATCAACATCATTGATGTAGTATTCAACTATATCAATATATGCTGTTATTCCTTCCAACATTAAAAATCGCCAGTTGGTTCCACTAGTGACAACTCCATAGATTTTCTTAACCTCTTGTTGAGTATTTTGATTGAATAACTGGGCAGATATCATGGTGGCAATACATTGTCCTAAGCCACTTTTAATATTTTCATTCTTTGCCTCAACAATTGTAATCACAGGAGCTTTAATATAAAACTGTTCTTCAGAACCACAGAGAACAAAATCACAAAACCCATTCAATCCTTTACTAGCATCTACATCAAAATCTGTACCAGAAAACAGAGATATTTGATAATTTAACTGCCGTCTAACTTCGGTTAAAACTGGCATAATTAGTAATTCTGAACGGGCTTTTTCAGTGTTGATGGCAGTAGCTAGTTGAGTATATTCTTCTAAGAGCGTTGTTAAGGTGGCGGAAGGTTGAATAGGCGACACTTCTTTGAAGAGATTGCGCTTTTCATCAATTACAAGCTCAAAAGTCTCTCGAACTTTGGCGAGTGTGAAATCACTGTATGCCATCTGCAACATCCTCCATTATTCACAACTCAACTCTAGCGGCTGCGCGGACAATTCGATTGCTATCCTGAGTCAATACTGCGTAGGTTTTGCCTCTTTTGGGCATTTATAGACAACGATATTTCAAGGGTTTCAGCCTACTTTGTTTCCTTAACCGAGCAGTATTAGGATTGAGTACACTTTCGTTTCTCACAAACGACCTTTTTTGAGAATACTTTACTAATAGCTAAGATTCTATCTTGGCTATTATGGCAGTAAATGGTACAATTTTTATACCTTATACCTCCAAGAGAGTTAAAATATGCCACGTCTAGATTTAGGTAATCCTTATGATTATTATGTGCAGGCATTGATTGATACAGGACTTTACAGCACCTACACGGAAGTGGTAAAGGATGCGTTGCGTCAGCACATGGATTCACACACCGAAAGCAAGCGTATAGCGTTATTCCATGCTGCGATTGCGGAAGGAGAAGCAGACATACAGGCGGGGCGTGTAGAGCCTTACAGCCCAGCATTAATTGACCGTTTGACCGCAGAAGTGCTGGCAGATGAATAGCCAAAATTCCTACACCCTTGTTTTTAGTTCTATTAAACCAAGTGCCACAAGTTTAGAAAGTATACATTGCGATCGCAGCTAGCCGCCCATAAGTTCAAGGTGATTATTGGTTGTGCAAATACGAACCTTTATTGATATTTACAATTATTTAATTATCAGAAATGATCCCGAAATTAGAGTGCATATCAAAGCAAATATTATCGCGTGTTCTGCTTTTTTGCTAATAATATTAATTGCAATTGCTATCAATAAGATAAAAACAAATATTAATACTTTTAAAAGATTTTCTGATTGCCAATCAATTAATGCATCATCAATAGATGTTGCTATTACTTGTATTAATAAGTGTTGAAGTTGTATATTCATTTCTAACTAAGTTTTCCAAATGATTTGCTGAATATATATAATAACTACCTCCATCATTGCTCTCAAGTCTTCTATCTTTAGGCACATTAGGAGCAAAAATTAGGGAGTCAAATTGACATTTTCATGGATATGAGGGGATAAGCGGTTACCGTCGGCGAAGACTTACCACCACCTGAGAATTAAAGTCACTAAGTGCGATCGCAATCTCTAATTTAGTATTCCCAGACGGCTGAGGTCGTTAAACAGCAACGGCAAAAATTCATACCGGAATTTCAATGAAAAATTCTGTCCCCTCTCCTGGTGTAGAAATACAGCTTAACTGACCCCCATGTTTTTCTACCACAATCGAATAGCTAGTT
>CAZZZY010000311.1:0-7006 GCA_964658545.1 uncultured Acetobacteraceae bacterium
ACTCGACGGTCATCCTGACCTTGGTCTACTCGACGGTCATTTTCTACGGTTCCTTGAGCAGAGACTTGCTTAACCATAGTACTGGAAGCCAGCATTAAGCCTAACAAACAATAACCGATAATTTTCTTCATTGAAGATATGCTTTTAATCAAATATCGTATAGCTATTAGCTTGGCATTGTAGTCAGGTCGCAGTCCTCGTTGAAAACTCTACATCTATTTAAAGTTTAGATAAAGGGTTTTCTACTTTTGTCCGTAATCGGGAGATATGTACATCTCCCAAGATCAGCTAATCGTCATTCATTTTTCCCGAATGATTCGCTGTTTTTCAGGTAAATAAAGTACACCAGTAAGGGCACAGCACTCCTGTGTTCTTAAGATAGTCTGTACCTAAGCAAGTTGCAATCTGCTGTATTTTTTTAAAAAATCTTTTCTTAACTGTCTTAACGCTCCAGTCAATTTCTCTGTGCGCTTGTGGGAAGAAGAACAGCATGAAATTTGCAAAGTACAACTGAAGTTTGAGATTACGTGAAGGGCTAAATTTTCAGCATTCTTGCTTATTAACTATCATGTCAATAAGCTGAACCTTTCATCAATGGTTATATTAAGAGCTAGCCTCCAAGATTGGTGACTTAATCGGCGTAGTTGACGTTAAGCCGATATGGAACTCTACTAACAGATCAGTAATTTTATTTATGTGTATTGGAGTGAATAGCTTTGTTCAGATCTCGCAGCAAGTCTTCTTCCGCATCCCGTTCTTGCTTGAGTTCTCGAATCATTTCTTGACTAGAACCAATCACCAAGCCAGCAACTGCACCAACAATTGCGTATTTCTGCTCCAAATGTTGATACATTTGACTCGTGTAGGGGCAAGGAAATAAATTAGCAATAATAAAGCCAAGTCCTCCACCTACACATGCTGTCACAAAGCCAGAGAAAGCGATCAGTCTAGCATTCATTTGCTTTCCTCCAATGCTTATAACTTTGCTAAATTATCAAAAAATACTCTATAACTTTATTGTCTTAGAGGTTCGCAAAGTTGCAACTTAATCTTGACATCTTGTAATAGAAGGTAGAGTTGCCCAAGTCTGGATTGTACCTGAAACAAGTATGGCAATTAGTACAGCCAAAAATCCGAAAATCGCATTTTTACAGACGACCTTAATCATAATTTCGCTTTTTCTAAGTAATTCTATTTATAATTAAGTCTCTAATAAGGCAATACGCTTGGGTTAAGACTAAAATTCTCAGTAAAAGTCAATTTTTTTAACGTAGACGCAAAGCGGCTACTCTACGAGTTCTCCAACGGACTACCCGCAGAGTAGCGCCATCGCGCAGCGTCTCCAAGAGTTGGACGCAAAGAGAAGAAAGAAATGCTTAACTGAACTGTATTGTCTAATAGGGTGTCAAGTCGCTTCTCGAAATTAAAAAAAGGTCAATAAGCTCAAATTTTGGAATGATACTGTGTGAAGTGCGATCGCCCTCCAGCCGTGGCGAGAAGAATTAAAGAACCAACGCGCTGTGTGCAATCATTTCAAGATTCCATCAATGGGATATTAGGAATCGCAGCCAAAATAGAATAATGGCGGATATCTGGTGGCGTAGCTATTAATCCTTCTAGTTTGACTATTAGTGTTTGCAGATGGGGTGATGCTAAATGAGTATCCAGTGCTACCGCAGATTCCCACTCTTCTACAAAAGTAAAATCTGTTGGATCTGATTGATTTTGTAAAAGTTCATATTTAATGACACCTGCTTCAAGTTTTGTTGGTTCAATCAGTCCCAACAATAAAGCTTTGAGTTCTTCTACTTGATCAGGTATTGCCACAAAACGAGCTACAATATGAATGGTTTGGTTAGTCATTGGTCAATGGTAATTAGTAATTAGTTATAGCGTTTCCCAAGCAACTGAGGTACACCTAAACCTTTTCTAGCAAAATAAGCAGCTTTAAAAACGTACCTCACCAGACCGGGAAACACTATATTAGTCATTAGTCCATAGCCAACAGTCCATAGTCAATAGTTACTCTCCCACGTTGCGCTAAGGCTTTCGCTACATCTCCCCATCCCTAGCCTCCTGCTATCCACTTATGTAAAAGTTTAGGGTGGGGAATGGGGATTGTAAAATTCGTACCCCCAGAAAGAGCTTCTTCAACCTATAGTAGGAGTATCAGGTTACATTAAGCACCTACTATGAAGAAGTAGGAAATAAAATTGCAGTATATCTGCCTTTCAAATTATGGACTGGAAGTACAGGTGGAAAAATGGCTATCGACCAAGCCGAGATGAAGCGACAAAAAACCCTCATTTGTTAGATGAGAGTCAGTTCGAGAATGAGCAAGACCGAAAGCTAGCTGAAGAATCTGCAAGGAAGCATTTGGGCATACCTGCACCAACTTTAGACGAAGAAAACTCCATACTACCTCATGCAGCTTCGCCTAATGAACAGATTTAATATAGAAATCTTACTTGAATCTTGCTCAGTATACTGAGAAGGAAAGCTTTGGATGTCAAGCTTCTAGACAGCTTAGTTGTTAAAAAAGAAAATAGGAGTAATATATAACACTTGGATATTTCATGCCTATGTACGCTCCGCATCATTAGGAAGTTCGACAAAATGCAGATTTCTCAACTTTTCAATCGATTAAACAATAGGAAATTCACTAAGTTACTCACTCAAACAGTAGCTTTAGGCGCAGGCGCTATTGTTCTATTCTCAACAACTAATGCTAATGCTGCCGAGCAAGTTGTTTTAAAGTATGGTAATTTTCAGGGGCAAATATCTGTTCAAGAATTAAGTCAATTTACAGCAACTGGCAAGACTACCCCGACATTAAGAGCTTATTTAGAAGCGTCCCAACAAGACCCCGCAATAGCTCGGAAGGCACTGAAAGCCGCAATAAAAGCTGATCCTGCTTTTTTAAATAATTTACTGTCTAGCTGGGCAGGGCCAATTTTAGTTAGCCAAATTGGTGAAGTAGTTCACCCTCTCGCAGGACAACTAGATCAACAGGCCCTGCGAAGCGCCTTAAGTGCATCTATTAAACAAAATGGTGAAGTTACACTGCTTGGAGCCATTCAGAATTATCCAAATACTTCTGTTGAACTTGAAGGCGATCATCTCATCTCTGTTTATAAACGCCTAAGCAATCTTGCAGAACTCTTATGAGGGCTGGTTACTGCTGAAAATTAATACCTATTAGTCTATCTTAGGGATCTATCGTGTAACAGAGAAATTCCTTAACGTAATTGTAGAGTTAGGGGAAAGCCTATATGACAACCGACGTTTCTAGAGAAATTAACAAGAATCTTAATGGAGCGCTAATAACTGGCGTTCTCCTGAGTATTGTGGGGGTTATTGCGATCGCAGTGCCTAATTTCACCACGCTATTCGCCGAAACTTGGATTGCAGCGATTCTGATTTTTGCCGGATTTACAAAACTAGTGTACGCCACTCAAACCCGCGATCGCGGAGGTTTCATTTGGAAACTTCTATTAAGCGGACTTTATATCGCAACCGGTATAATGCTATTTGTTTACCCTTATACAGGTGTTCTCACACTAACTCTGTTGCTTGGCAGCTTTTTGCTAACTGAAGGCACATTTGAGTTAATTCTGGCATTCCAGTTACGTCCGCAAGAAAATTGGGCGTGGGTGCTAGGTAATGGCATTATTACCTTGGTATTAGGCGGAATGATTTGGTTCCAATGGCCCTTCAATGCACCCTGGCTTCTAGGCACACTTGTTGGTATCAGCATTATTTTTAGTGGCATTTCCCGCGTGATGCTATCTTTGAATGGGCGTTCTATCTCAAATCCTCCCGATCAAGGTACAAATCCTACTTAGTAGATGGCAGTAATGCGATAAATCATCACAAAGACGCGCTCAATCGCCGTCTCTACGAAAAAATGATTATTGTAGAGACGGCGATTCATCGCGTCTCTTGCCTTAATCGAACAGTATTGCGGCTGGCTATGCCTACGCCAACAAAATTGCTAAATTAACAAAGGAAATCAAAATCAAGGCCAGCTAGCTGCAATCAACAATGGTATCTATTGCTACTCCTTTCTCGGATATTCAAAACCATTGGGCACGCTTATTTATTACAGCCTTAGCCCAACGTGGTATTGTCAGTGGGTCGCCTAATGGCATATATCGCCCCGATAACTCACTCACCCGCGCTGAATTTGCTGCCTTCGTCGCCAACGCATTTCCCAGAGTTACCCAGAAGCGGCAGTATGTGCCCTTTGTTGATATACCTACTAATTATTGGGCAGCAGCCGCCATTCAAACAGCTTACGAAAAAGCATTTATTAGCGGGTTTCCTGATAACAATTTCCGCCCCGCCGAGCGAATTACTAGGGTGGAAGTTTTAGTTTCTTTGGTAGGAGGCTTAGAAATTGCCACCAAGGTAAAACCTGACCTGCTTTCAGCACTCCCACAAATTTATCAAGATTCTATTCAGATTCCTGGATATGGTAGAAATCAAATAGCTATTGCCACCAGTGCTGGATTAGTGGTTAGTTTTCCTAATGTGAAATTACTTAATCCCAATCTTGCCGCTACTCGTGCAGATGTAGCAGTGATTATTTATCAAACTTTGGTGTATTTAGGTCAGGCAGAAAAAATTGCTTCCATTTATTTAGTGCAGCCACCAATACCAACGCCGATACTAACACCCACACCCACACCCACACCAACGCCTGTGGGTAGCGTTAAGCTAAATCATAGTCGAGAATTCCGGGGGGCATGGGTAGCTTCTGTGTGGAATAGTAATTGGCCTTCCAAGGCAGGACTTCCTGTTGCCCAACAAAAAGCTGAACTCACGGATATTATTACTAAATTACAAGCGCTAAACTTCAATGCCCTTATCTTCCAAGTGCGACCGGAGGGAGATGCTTTATATGAATCGCAATTAGAGCCTTGGAGTGCTTGGATTACAGGAACTCAAGGGAAAGCACCAGAACCATTTTATGATCCTTTAGCATTTGCGATCGCAGAATGTCATAAGCGCAATATTGAACTTCATGCTTGGTTCAACCCCTACCGTGCTAGCACTTCCACTGACCCAGCTAAAACAGTCCGTCCCCACATAGCAGCTACCAATCCAGAAAGCGTTTATTTGTGGAAAACTCAACGCTGGATGGACCCAGGACTAAAAATAGTTCAAGACAGAGCTTACAATGTAATTATCGACGTAGTAAAGCGCTACGACGTTGATGGCATTCACTTAGATGATTATTTCTATCCATATCCCATTGACGGACAACCTTTCCCCGATGAGAAAACTTATGCTGCACATAAAGCAGTCGGTGGTCCACTCAGCCTTGGTGACTGGCGGCGGGACAATGTTAACAGAATGGTAGAGCGTCTCTGGCAGGGGATTAAAGCAACTAAACCCGACGTGAAATTTGGTATCAGTCCCTTTGGGATTTATCGCCCCGGACAACCTGCTGGAATTACTGGGTTGGATGCTTACAACGTGCTATACGCTGACTCTAAGAAATGGCTAGAAGAAGGCTGGATTGATTATATCGCGCCTCAACTTTACTGGCGCACAGACCAAACACAACAAAGTTATTCGGCATTGCTAAAGTGGTGGACACAGATAAATACAAAGCAAAGACACATTTACGCTGGTAACAATCTGACAGAACCAAGCAACAAGAGTCGGGAAAGCGACGAGATAGAAAAGCAGGTGAAAATTAGTCGTAGCCAAGCTGGACAGTTTTCCCTGGGGAATATATTTTTCAATATCGGTGTTTTGACGGAAAATAGTCAGGGAATTGCCGATAAATTCCAAAGTCTGCTTTATAACAAACCTGCGCTACCTCCGACTTTGCCTTGGCAAGATACAACACCTCCTCCTCCACCCATAGGACTACAAGTCAATAACCGTAAAATAAGTTGGCAGCCAGGAGATAATCAGCCAGTTCGCTCTTGGACACTTTATCGGCAAAGTGGTGATACTTGGACAATTGGGCGAATTTTGTCTGCTGGTACAACCTTCGCTACCGTCCAACAAGCCGGAACTTATGCCGTGTGTGCGGTAGATAGATTGGCCAATGAAAGTGTGGGAGCAGTAATTACAGTGAGTTGAACAAAGGTGTTGCATCTGAGTGCGATCGCATTGCTGTTATGCTGTTGTGTAGTGTGAGTGCGATCGCAGAATCTGAGGTTAGCCATTTGACAAAAAGCCTATGCAATGCATAGCATTCATTTCACATAACTTAAATGTGTTGAGTATATTTATATAAGTAAAGGTTCAGCCTAACTCCTAAATATTAGGACTTGCTAGATATTGAGCTAAAGCATAGGCTGAAAATATTAGCAAGCTTGTAAATAAAAATCAGACAGTTTATGTCTAAACTTTTTGACTGTATTACTGACGAACTGCAAGACTTTATTGCTGCTCAACAGATGTTTTTTGTTGGTTCTGCACCTTTGAGTCCTACGGGTCACGTTAACTTATCTCCTAAAGGCTTAGGAGGCTTTCGTATCCTTTCTCCCAACCAAGTAGGTTATCTAGACCTTACAGGTAGTGGTAACGAAACCTCAGCCCATTTGCAAGAAAATGGACGGATAACCTTCATGTTTTGCGCCTTTGAAGAACCCGCGTGTATCCTGCGTCTTTACGGTCAAGGAAACACGATTTTACCGAGTTCTCCTGACTGGGACTCTCTGTACTCTATGTTTTTGCCAATGCCTGGAACTCGTCAAATTATCGTCGCTGACATTGAAAAAATACAGATTTCCTGTGGTTTTGGTGTACCACTCTATGAATATCGAGGTCAGCGTCAGACTCTAGTCAACTGGGCTAGTAAAAAAGGTGAAGAGGGAGTTCGAGAATATCAACAGCAAAAAAATCTTGTCAGTATTGACGGTTTAGCTACACCACTGAGTCAGTTATCGTGACACACTCCATACACTGAATTGAAGTACTAATTTCAGTGTTGGCTTCTCGAGCAGCCCCTACAGTGTACACACAAGTGTGACCGCAGCCATTT
>CAZZZY010000312.1:0-6999 GCA_964658545.1 uncultured Acetobacteraceae bacterium
ACCCAAGCGTATTGGCCTATAACTAAAGTTCATAGGCTTTTAGCTATAGTCCGTTTTAACGGACTATAACCTTTACTCAGTCGTCTTTAGACGACTTTCGCTATTAGACTCAGAATTCATTCTGAGGCGGGCTAGATGAGAATGAAATAGCCCTGTGGGGTGGGTGTCTTACAAACTATTTTTAGAATCTCAAAAAACTAATCTTTAATAAAGGTGTAACTGTTATGAGTAATCAGGTAGCAACTGACAGATTTATTCAAGATTTAGAGCGGGTTGCTCAAGTGCGATCGGAGATATCTGTATGTTTAAGTAAACTAGCTGAAACAATTCATCAAGCTGAGTTAGCTGGCGACTCTTCATCAGGAAAACTCAGTTTAGAGCGAGATATTGAAGATATTACAGTCGCTAGTAAAAACCTCCGCCAAGGTGTATTTCGCCTTTTAGTATTGGGCGATATGAAACGGGGAAAAAGTACGTTTCTTAATGCTTTAATTGGGGAAAATTTATTACCGAGTGATGTTAACCCTTGTACAGCAGTTTTAACAGTTTTACGCTATGGGTCAGAAAAGAAAGTTACCATTCATTTTAATGATGGTAAAAGTCCACAGCAGTTAGATTTCCAGAACTTTAAATATAAATATACCATAGATCCGGCTGAAGCTAAAAAACTAGAACAGGAGAAAAAACAAGCCTTTCCTGATGTCGATTATGCAGTAGTTGAGTATCCCTTAACGCTACTAGAAAAGGGAATTGAAATTGTTGATAGTCCAGGATTAAATGATACAGAAGGGCGAAACGAATTATCTTTAGGTTATGTAAATAATTGCCATGCAATTTTGTTTGTGATGAGGGCTTCTCAACCTTGTACATTGGGTGAGCGTCGCTACTTAGAAAATTATATCAAAGGTCGAGGATTGACGGTTTTCTTCTTAGTTAACGCTTGGGATCAGGTGCGGGAATCATTGATTGCTCCTGATGATGTCGAAGAATTAAAAGCATCTGAGGATAGATTACGGCAAGTATTTCATGCGAATTTAGCAGAATATTGTACTGTAGAAGGTCAAAATATTTATGACGAACGGGTGTTTGAGCTTTCGTCAATTCAAGCACTGAGACGACGCTTGAAGAACCCCCAAGCTGATTTAGATGGGACTGGCTTTCCGAAGTTTATGGAAGCGCTTAATACATTTCTTACCAAAGAACGTGCGATCGCAGAACTCCGTCAAGTCAGAACCTTAGCGAGACTTGCTTGCAATCATATCCGCGAAGCAGTTGCAAGACGCATCCCATTACTTGACCAAGATGTAAATGAATTGAAAAAACGGATTGATTCAGTAGAACCAGAGTTTAACAAACTTACAGGTATTCGAGATGAATTCAAAAAAGAAATTATCAATACAAGAGACACTCAAGCAAGAACGATTTCCGAATCTTTTCGCGGCTACGTTTTAAACTTAGGTAATACCTTTGAAACCGATTTCTTACGCTATCAGCCAGAATTAGATTTGTTTGATTTTCTCAGTAGTGGGAAACGAGAAGCATTTAACACCGCACTGCAAAAAGCCTTTGAGCAATACATCACTGATAAATCTGCTGCTTGGACATTAACTGCTGAAAAAGATATTAATACAGCTTTCAAAGAACTTTCTCGCAGTGCTGCACAATATGGCGCGTCTTACAGTCAAATCACAGATCAAATTACAGAAAAGCTCACCGGACAAGACATAAAGGTACATACCACTACTACTGCTGAAGAAGATAACTCTCCCGGTTGGGCAAAATGGGCAATGGGATTGTTATCCCTGTCCAAGGGAAATCTTGCTGGTTTCGCACTAGCTGGGGCCGGATTTGATTGGAAAAATATCTTGTTAAACTACTTCACGGTAATTGGTATTGGCGGGATAATAACAGCAGTGACAGGCATTTTTCTTGGGCCAATCGGGTTTGCGCTGCTAGGTTTGGGAGTAGGATTTTTACAAGCAGATCAAGCACGTAGAGAGTTAGTTAAAACGGCAAAGAAAGAGTTAGTTAAACACCTACCACAAATTGCACATGAACAATCTCAGGTTGTATACAATGCCGTGAAAGAATGTTTTGACTCTTACGAAAGAGAAGTTAGTAAGCGGATTAACGATGATATTCTATCCCGCAAATCTGAATTAGATAATTTGGTCAAGCAGAAACAAACCCGTGAGATCAATCGTGAGAGTGAGTTTAATCGGTTAAAAAATTTACAGGAAGCTGTAATAGCTCAGTTGCAAAAAATTGAGGCGGCGTATAGCAATTTATTAACTTACTATAGCTAACATATCTCGTTCCCAGTTTCTCGCTGGAAATGCCTATAGCGAGGCTCCGCCTCCTATAACTATAAACTTTGTTATAGCAATCCTAAATGATTCGTAAACTTCTTTCCTTCTTCTCTTCACGCTCTTCTCTAACGAGACGCTGCGCGTTGGCGGAAGCCTCTCGTTCACGAAGTGTCTGCGATAGGAGAAGAGAAGGCGGTTCGATAATTTTTACAATTCAAATAGGATTGCTATATGAGCGATGAATCGCTCACTACGAACTAGGTTTTTATGAAAAAAAGTTAGGTTCAAAACCTGGAGTTTCAGCACGAGTAACTATGCAACAACAACATGAAGGCTATAAGGATTTAGCCGATTCTCTTCAATCTGCATCTGCATTATTGAATTTAGAACGCAAATCGCAATTGCATCAAGATATAATTAAAATCTGTAATCATCTAGTTAATCCTAGCTTCCGCATTGCGGTATTTGGCCCCTTTAATCATGGCAAGTCTACCTTACTAAATGCCATGCTAGGGAATCGCATCTTACCAATTGATTTAATTCCCACCACAGGCGCATCGATTACTGTCAAGTATGGCTCTGACGTGCAGACTCGCATCATGTTAGTAAATGGTACAGAAATCTATCGCAGTGGCACAGAAATCTTACAGCAATTTGCAATTCTTGATGGCAATAGGCAGATGCGAAAAGATGTAGTATCTGTGGAAGTTTTTTGTCCGCATCCCTTTTTGGAAACTGGTGTAGAATTTCTTGATTTACCAGGAACCAATGATAGAGAGGAACAAGATAATTTAATCCGAGAACAGCTTTTAAGCGCAGATTTAGTTATCCAATTATTAGATGCACGGAAGTTAATGACTTTAGGTGAGCGAGAAAACTTACGAGATTGGCTATTAGATCGCGGTATTAAAACAGTTATATTTGTGGCCAATTTTCTTAACTTACTAGAACCTGACGAGCAAAAACAAGTCCAAAATCGCCTGTTATTTGTTGCAGAAAGCTTTCGAGCCGAATTACCTCCAGGTTTTAGTAATTTATATCGCGTTGATGCTTTACCTGCTTTAAGAGCCAGATTAAAAGGCGATGTAGCTGCTGCTAATAGTAGCGGTTTAGCAGCTTTTGAAACAGCTTTGCAAAATATTGTAGGGATTTTGCAACCAAATCGTGGTAATATGCGTTTGCCTAGAGTGGAAGCGATCGCTTCTCAAATCCAATTCTCATTAAAAGCTAAAATTGACCCGATTGCTCTTGAAATAAAATCTTTTGATGATAAACAAAATAGTAAAATTGAAATTAAACAAAAAGCAGCTAACTTAATTTATCAAGGTTTTACTACCAGCATCGGAGAATTACGCGATTGGCTAGCATTAAGCAAGCTACTCACAAAATATCAAGCTGATGCGGCAGTTGCATTGGCAGAAAATAAATTTAAAGATTGGCAAATAAATATTCTTAAAAAAGACCTAAATCAATTACAATTAGCCGTGGTAAAATGGCTTTATCAAGCTTACGAGTTTTTCCAAGAAGAACGACCACAAGATTTATTAATTCCTTTTCCTAGCGAACCACAAGTAATATTACCCTCAAAGCCAAGCAATACTGATGATTTGAGTGAACCTGGTTCTATTGCTGTTGGTGGTGGTATTGGTTGGTTATTAGGCGGGCCGGTAGGTGCTGCTGTGGTCGGGAGTATTTCTTATTTGTTAAACAAGAATATCCAAAAACAAGACGAACAATTAGCCAAGGAATCTTATCATCAGGAAGTCGCTAAGGTTTGTATAACTGCAATTGAAGATTATTTATCTAGTTTCAGCAGTCAAGGGTTATCAATTTTGACTGAATATGAACGGAAAGCAGAAAAAATAATTTGCTTTGAATTCAGTCAAGAAGCAGTGGAAATTACTAATAAACGGGAAACTTTGCAGCAGTTACAAAAGGGTTTTAATCAGTTTTTACGAGAGTTAGAAAAAGTCAAAATACTCTCAAATCATCAACCTTATAAAGAAATACCCAAATACACGAATACTAATAGAAAATATTCGCCACAGCCAGAGAGAGTTAAAACTTTCCCTGAAAAAGACACTAGTGTTAAGCAACAACAGGAAAATACTGCTAAGAATAATGGGGTAAGGGTAGAATCAGTTTCTCCACCACCACCAAAAGCTTCTCCTTCTCCACGTCCAGAAGAGGTTGAGGCGAAATTTCGTAATTGGGAACTCAATGAAGAAATAGCGCGAATGAAAGCAGAGATGCGTAGCCCTAATGCTTGTCGTCAGACATCGCCTGGTTCTCAAACTAGCAAACAGCAAAATTCAACTCAAAGCAACAAAGCACCCACTCAACCCAAAACCCAGACAGAAAAAGATAAGATTACTCGTGCCTACGGCATTTTAGGATTGCAAGTAAATGCTTCTCAGGCTGAGGTAAAACAGGCATATCGAGCTTTAGTAAAAAAATGGCATCCAGATTTGTTTGTGAATCAGCCCCAATTGCTAAAACAAGCACAAGAAAAAATGCACTTAGTTAATGATGCTTACACAATTTTGAGTGATAAATAAACAACAAGATACCCGACTTTTTTAACGGATCGGATACCGTTGGCGAAATATTTATTTTTAAGTTCTGTTGTTCCCTCTGACTTTGATGCAAAGTGGTAAACGAAACAAATTTCTAACCATAACCCAATACGCTTGGGTTAAGCGTTTTTTTCTTCTCTCTGTGTACTCTGCGTCTGGAGTGGTACCCTTAAGCATCGGACACCATAAGTTAAATTACTCATGCACACGATACTATGAAACTTAAAATTCCTGCTTGGGTCGGTACTATTATCGGAATGTTGAGCATGGGAATGATGCCAGCTCTCGGTGCTGAACAAATAAAATTTTCTTACAGTATTTTAGAATTTTCTCTTTCTGTTACTGATTTAAAAACTTATGCTCAAGAAGGTAAAATTAGCAGTCAATTAGCATTCTATACAAAGCGCCTCAAACCAGAGGATCTTGCTCAAGGGCGTCAGGTTTTGACTGAACGACAACAATTAAGTCCCGTAGCAATCTCTCAATTTCTCTATTCAGACATTGGAGAATCTATGTTAAAGTCTGCGGGTCAACTGATTCAAACGGATTCAGGACAAAACGGTTTTTATGCAATTCGTGCGGCGTTGATTCTAGCTGCGGCTGATCCAGGAGGATTGACACTACTGAATACAATGCGCTACTTCCCTTCACAGAGTATTCGGATTAACTCTGAAAAGCTTTTCGCACTGATGAATCAACTCTCTACTCTGAACAAGGAGACAAATCAAGCGATCGCTATAATTGCACAGCAGTCTACTACAGAAGCATCGACTGAACCACCTGTAGACATCTCGAAATTACCAGAGTTATACAACAAGTCAGGACCGTTTTCTTGGCAGAAAAGAACAATCGCTTTTGTGGATACTAATCGTAAATCCCTAACTGGAAGCATTAAAACTAGAGTCATTCAAACAGATATCTATTTACCTCAAAGTCAAACACCCGCACCAGTTATAGTCATTTCTCATGGATTGGGTTCCGATCGTGATAGCTTTGCTTACCTGGCAGAAAATTTAGCATCCTATGGATTTGCTGTTGTTGTTCCTCAGCATCCTGGTAGTGATTCTCTCCAAATGCAAGCACTACTAACAGGGAGAAGCCAACAATTATTTCCAGACACCGAATTGATCGATCGACCCTTAGACGTAACGTTTGTACTCGATCAATTAGAACAGCGTTCAAAATCCGATCCCTGGCTACAAGGAAAAATTAACGGACAAGAAGTCGGTGTGATTGGACAATCTTTTGGTGGTTACACAGCCTTAGTCTTAGCTGGTGCGCGCATCAATATTAATCAGTTGCACAAAGATTGTAAACCTGAATCCGATCCAATCAATGTTTCTTTGTTGTTGCAGTGTCGTGCTTTAGCACTGGGGAAAAATTCTCCTGATTATGAACAGTTACAACAAAACTTAAGCAACCTGGATTTACGCGATCGCCGAGTTAAAGCTGTGATTGCTCTGAATCCAGTCACGAGTAGTATTTTTGGACAAGCAGGTCTTAGCCGAATCGAAATTCCCGTAGTAATTGCTGGTGGAGCCTCAGACACAGTTACTCCCGTCTTTTGGGAACAAATACAAGCATTTTCCTGGTTGACTACCAAAGAAAAGTATTTGGGTATTGGTGACAAAGGGACTCATTTTGATTTGATTGCTGGTGTGAGTACTGTAGTTTTACCATCTTCTAATCGTTTCTCTGAGCGCGATCCAGAATTAGGACGCATTCGTTTTCAGGCTTTTAGTACAGCTTTCATGAAAGTATATCTTGCTCACCAGACTGAATATCGTCCTTTTCTAAGTACATCTTATGTGAAGAACTCGAATCGCGATGAACCAATAAAGGTCTATTTCGTCAGGTCGCTGCCACCAGAATTTCTCCAAGGATTAGTTCGTAAAAAATGAGGATTAAACAATACCAAATTTTGTAGGTTGGGTTAAGGCTTTGCGTTAAGCTGTTGCGCACTTAATTTGTATATGGGACGCGGGCAAGATGCCCGCACTACAATAATTTTACGTTTTCGTCTTATACAATCTAGCTGCACATCAGCTTACCCAACACCCAGGGCTATTTCGTTCTAGACATAAACCGCCTATAACTAAAGTTCATAGGCTTTT
>CAZZZY010000313.1:0-6994 GCA_964658545.1 uncultured Acetobacteraceae bacterium
CTTGATCCGTTTTGTTGTGTTGAAAGAGAAAAATCAACTGAAGAGAAAAATCAAATGAGTGGAATTGAATTAACTAATGATGATGTTGTAGTGATGATTGCGGATGATAACTTTACAAAGTCCAGAACATCCAAGGTTGAAGACATGATGGAAGAGATCAAAGATTTTTTGAGTTCTTCTAGTTTGCCTTGTCAAGAGTGGCTGGACGATGGAGTTGAATGTGAGGTTTTGCAGGGACAAGGTGGTGGCTGGAAGAGAGGAAAAGTAAAGCTTTCTATTTGCGTAGAGTTCATCCCAGATGACCAAGAAGTCTCTCAGCAAAGTCCTTCCATATCTCCCAGTCAGCCACAATCGCCGCTAGATGATCTGCGATCGCAGTTAGATGTCCAATGATCACAGATGCGTCGTCGGCTATTGAGTAGGCGACAGATCCATGAATAAAGCCGTCCTACCTTATCGGTGTGACGGCTTTATAGAGTTTGTTCCATTTGTGTCTCGGTAGACATTAAGTCATATATTTCTTGCTTAAGTGCTTTTACTTCCTCTCTGAAAATATTTTCTGTTCCTTTGCTTTCTTCTAGACGCGTCTCGAAATGTTTCTGCTGCCCTTGGACATAGGACAAAAAAGTTTTTTCTATCAGTTCGAGACGCTCAAGGATTTTCCCAGAATCAGACTTTTCTCGGATATTTGTCCCAGACTTATTTTCTCCTGAGCTATCGAGCGCAGTAATTCGGATCTGGTTAATCCCATAGATTGAGCTATTCTCTCTAGGTGCAACCAGTCCTCCTGGCTCATTCTCACGTTGACCAATTTCGAGTCTTCTGCCAAGTGCTTGGGTCGTGCCATTCGTTTTGTTCACCGCAAGGATATCTCCATTTTATCTTTACAGAATTTTTTTGTATATACAGAACTGTTGACAGGTTATGTCTTTACAGTATACTAGCATTAGTTTCGTAAATACAAAACAAAAGTTACACCCCAGACCAGGCAGAGATAGCAGCCTGCCAGCACAGGGCAAATAGCAAAGACCTGCTAGGGGGAAACTGACAACCGATAACTGCATTCACCCGTAAGTCGTAGCGTCGCTGGGTTAGCGGTTCCGATTAAAAATCCAGAGCAGAACGCCCTGGATATCCCAAAATCGATTGGTAAAAAAAAATAGCGTTGAAAGATGGACGAAATGAATGTAACAGAAATCAATGTAAAAAAGGCGATCGCCCATCTACCAAGACTGCGATCGCCAAATCAAATGCTTCGGATTTAATATGTAGGAGATTTTAACAATGTCCAAGCCATTAGGCTACTACACAAGTCACACCCCTGGCGATAATTCCCTTTTTGATTTGTTGCAGGAAAAGTACGGTGCAACTTTCGAGAAAATCACCAAGCGAGAAAAGCTATCTATATTGATGATCTTGGCATCAAACTTGAGCCACCATCTTGAAGGAGGTGTGCGCGGGGAAATTTACGCAGATGCAAGAGAGATGACAGAGAAACTTTCTCTCTCCGACCAGGCAGGAATCATGGAAGCCATTGTTTCTCAAGTTCGCTGGGGGCAAAATGCAGAACCTATACACCACTCCTGAAGTCGCCAAACAGACTGGCATCCCAGAAAGCACGATCCGCACTTGGTTAACCCGACATCCTGAAGTGTTTCAGTTTGACGTTCATGTGATCACCGATGAACACAAACAAAAGCTGTGGACTGAAGCAGGGATTGAACTGTTGCAGAGTCGGCGTGCATCGAAAAATGCAACGGACGACGACGCAAATTTTGATGCAGAATCCGACGCACCGGACTTACTTGAGTCACTTCTAGAGTCGGATGCACAGCGACTAGCTAACGAATATTGGCGGCTGCTGCCCGGTCGGACGTTGCAACGCATTAAACAGATGCGGGACAATCCCACACCTGAACAGCGCCAAATAGTGCAATTGTCAGTCCGTGCAGCGCTCAACGCGGGAACTGAGCATCTACTCTTACCCAGCTATCAACCGATGTTACTGGAGGGAGATGAAACAGAGTAAACAGCAGCAGAGCAACAAAGTTGTGCCGTTCACTGGGGAATTATACCCAGTTCCCGATCCGGAACCTGCACCCGCAGGAAATAATGTCGCGGCTTATTTAGTAATCGTTGCAGCTGCACTGATCGCTGGTTTGAGTATGGGTGCAATCGGCACTTACCAAAGTGCGGATCAAGTGCAACTGCGCGAGATGAAAGCCCAAAGCCAGCAGTTAGAGAAAGTCAAAAATCAAGTTTGTAGATAGGAGTAAGTTATGGGAATCCTTGCACGAATTACCAGTGCTGCAAAATCCAACAGCAATAGTAATGAATCTTCGCTCTCCACAGGGGGACACGGCATTGATAAAAATCGGGTACTGTCTCCAACAGACCCAAGTGTGGTAAACCCTGTGAACGCGGGGACTTGGGAGACTGTCAGGACAGCACCAGTAAATCATACACCACGGTACTTCAACAAAGCTGAGGCTGATGCACTCAAGCAGGTCGCAACCCAAAAAAAGGAAGAAGCGCGTCAGGCGAAACGGGCTTACAAGTCTCTCAAGAAACTAGAAGAATCTGACGCACAGGTACACAGCGCCCATCGCAACTATATTAAGGGAGTTGCGGATCATGAACTGACGAAAAAACGCGCCGATGCCTCAACGGCAAGGCATTTACACGCGCTACGCCCTGAATATGCAAAGTTGGGTTTTGGACTAGACCGCGCCGACAACAGGTCCCAGCAGCGCATTGAAGAGTTGAAAGCCAAAATCAAGGAAAAATACTAATGGCAAAGGCGGTACACCTGGGGGCTTGGTTCCTTCTGGGCTGTATCGCCTCTAGCTTTGTGGCTTGGCTAGGGGCGCTGCATCCAGCTTTATTACGTGTGTGTTGGGTTATCTATATTATGTCTGGTGCAGCGCTCTGCCTTGCACTCCTTACTGATGATGCGGTGCGAACATTTCTCAAATTGTCTGAACCAGATTATTATGCCTTGCTAATTGCGATCACAGTTTCGATTGTTTTGGGAGGAATGTTGTCATGGTTGATAGGTGGTTAAAAGCCAACTGTCTGCTGGCTAGTACAGTCGCCTTTTGGCTAGCTGCACTTTCTCCTTTACCGCAAATCGCCAAGGGAGTCGGCTACAGCCTGGCACTTGTTGCATCAGTGCAACTCGTCCAGGAATCTCGCAGGCTTATCGCACAAGATGCCCGACGCGCAGCGCTATTTGCAATGAATCAAGAACTGGAACAGGTAGAAATCGGGCTGCACACCCAACAGCAAGAGGAAGCGCTCTATGAAATTTACGGCGCTGCGCCAACTTACCCGCCGGAAGTCAAAGAGGAGTTAACCCAATCGCTAGAACACTTATATAAGGAGCCGAGCGCGGATCGGATTGCTGAACTTCAAACTTCAACTTCAGAGAAAAAAGCCTTGTATTTAGCCGTGAAGTCGCTGATTGAAGTTAAGGGAAAAACTTACGTTCTTGAGAAGGTATTGTGTTTGAGCGGTGGGCAGTGGGAGAAGGGCGAACAGGTGTTGCAACAAATTTTAGAGGAGGGGCAGAAGAATGGATGGTAACGAAGCTATGACGACTAAAACTTGTCCTCGATGCGATTCTACACGACTGCAATACCAAGAAAATTATGGTTACTGGGAATGCGACGACTGCGGTCACACCTGGGGTTTTGATGAAGAAGATCCAGATTATGACGAAGAAATTCTTGATTATGACGGTGATACCGGACGGGCTTTTGTCGATGGGCATTGGGTTGTAGTTTCTCCCCAAACTTGGGCAAGGTGGAATGGGGAAAGCTATGGCGAATGAAGACCAGTGGATTAGCACTGATACTCGAACCCAAAAACTAGTTATTCGTTTCTGGGTCAAAGGATTCCCCAAGCAATTTTTTATCAGCACTGGACTCAAGGATACCAAGCGCAACCGAGAGATTATCAGATCCAAAAGAGATGCGATCGCTACCGACATTACCCTGGAGCGATTCGACCCGACTCTTGCTAGGTATCACTTTACTCCGGCAGGGAGAGATAACAAGGTTCAAGTTGTTAAAGAAGTTAAACCAAAATATCAGTACAGCCTTTTGGAACTGTGGCATAAGTTTACTGACTTCCAAGAAACACAGCTTGAGCAAACAACAATTCTAGGAAGGTACGTCTACATCAAGAAATACTGCGATAGGCTACCCACTTTGTCTCTAGAGGAAGCATCGGTCATTCGTGATTGGTTAGTCAAAAATGCCGGAAACTTTACCGCACGGCTAATTCTGACCTATTTCAAAAATTGCTGTCAGTGGGCTGTAGACTCGCGCCTGATTTCTGATAATCCGTTTGAAAAGTTGACACTGAGCAAGCGCCATACAAGGGTTGAGGAGAGTGATTACAGGGCGTTCACTCTAGAACAAAGGGATACTATCATAAAAATTTTTGAGAATCACGACCTGTATTCTCACTACGCTGCGATCGTGAAATTCCTCTTTTGGACTGGATGTCGCCCAGGTGAGGCATTCGCCTTATGTTGGGATGATATTTCTGACGATTGCTGTAAGGTGAGCATCAATAAATCTTGCAACAAGTACAAAATTTTAAAAAGTACCAAAAATAATCGAAAGCGAATCTTCCCCACCACAAAGGGGTCAAAGCTTCAGCAACTTTTGTTAAAACTTCGATCAGACAAAAAATCATCATTGATTTTTCTATCCAGGTCTGGGCTACCAATGACCTCGGATCTGTTCAAGCCAGCTTGGACTGGATATACCAGCAAACAGGGCGGGAAGACTTACCGCTACATGGGTGTAGTTCAAGAATTAGCAACACAAGGATTAGTCCCTTACCTAAAGCCATACGCCACCCGTCATACCTTTGCTACATGGGCCATTAGCAGTGGAGTATCCCCAGACAAAGTAGCACTGTGGATCGGGGATACCGTCGAAACAGTCTTGCGTTTCTACTGCCACCCGAACGTAGTTGAGGCAGAGTGCCCAGATTTTTGATTAAATTGCTACTTAAATGCTACTCAAAAACAGTCATAACTAAAATAGGATGCCTATCGCAAATGGAGTTAAGAAGCTAATGCCGTGGTTTGTCAAACTTGAAGAAGGCAAAGTCGATAAATCTACCTTTGACCAATATGTACCTGCCCACAAAGCCTATATTCAGGGGTTGATTGCTAAAGGACACAAAGCACGAACAGGCTATTGGGCAGAGCAAAGAGGTGGGATGTTACTGTTTGAGGCAGCCTCAAAGGAGGAAGCAGAAGCAATTGTAGCTGATGATCCATTGGTGCAACACGGCTGCGTCAACTATCAGCTTTACGAATGGCGAATTGTTATGGAATAACACACACTTACTGATTTTTCATGTTATGCTTAGAAAAGACCTGGATCTATGCGATCGCAACACCCAAATCTTGTCAGAACCGGAAGGTAGCAGCAACACGGGAGGCTTGTGGTAGGCGTAGTCTCCGGGTCGCCCTATTTTTAGGAGCGGTCAGCAACAATGGCTGGTTTTGGAGATATTGTTCAAAAAGCTTTTTACCTCGGTGTTGGATTAGCTTCTTACGCAGGTGAGAAAGCAGGGGGAAAGTTAGCCCAAGTGCGATCGCAAGTCCAAAAACTGGCAGATGAAATGGTGGCAAAGGGCGAAATGAACACAGAAGAAGCCCGCCGCTTCGTTGAAGATATGATGAAGCAAGCCCAACAGGCCCAGGCATCTGGTGAAACCTCCGATAAAACACCCCCTTCTGAACCTCGCCGCATTGAAATCTTAGAAGAAGATGAAGAGCCAACAGTGAAAGAGGGGTCAAATGATGAAAATGTGGACAAATTACGCCAAGAAGTGCTAAACCTGCAAAACGAGCTAAAACGATTGCAACGCGATCAATAAAAAGCATTCTTTGATCGAGATCATCAGTAACAAGTGGCACTTTGACATGGCACTTCATATAGAAACTTGATAAGATACATTGCTTAGTGTGTAATCTAGTGCTTGCACTCAGATAACACAAAGCGTCCTGTTTATAGCCTGCAAAGGTGTCAAGTTTATGGAACAGTGGCAAAAAGATTTAGCAGAAATCGTTGAAACAGTGGCTGATGAAGTAGAGCGTTTCTTCCTGGGAATGAGTGAAATGGTAGACGCTTTTTTTGAGCTAACGGAAGAAATCACTGAGCAAGTCCCTAACATTGTTACTGAAGTCGATCAATATTTACAGGATTTGGCTGAACCAATGTTGGAAGCTTACTGGGAACTGGAAGACATGGTAGCAGATGTAGATCCAGGTTTTCCTTATTCAGTTGAACCCACGACTGAAAAAAATCCTGCTTGTATTGGTTGTAGTCACTACCACGGTCAAGTTTATGGTGGTAATTTGTTAGTTTGTGCCATGCATCCCCACGGTTGTGAAGATGAGAATTGTCCAGATTGGGAGAAAGAGGAGTATTAACAATTCGTAATTCGTAATTCCTAAAAGAATGTAAATATTAAGTAAAATAACCAATGACAAATGACAACTGAAAAATTCCCTGAAAGTGGATTCCAGGCAAGCCAAGAAATGAAGTATGGCGAACGTGACATTGCCGAAGGTAAACTAATTACCTTTCCGAATCCGCGTGTGGGGAGACGATATGACATTAATATTAGTTTGCCGGAATTTACTTGTAAATGTCCGTTTTCCGGCTATCCTGACTTTGCGACAATTTACGTTACCTATGTCCCTGATGAACGGGTAGTGGAATTGAAGGCGCTTAAGCTTTACATTAACAGTTACCGCGATCGCTATATTTCCCACGAAGAATCTGCCAACCAAATTTTAGATGATTTTGTGGCTGCTTGCGATCCTTTAGAAGTCACTGTGAAAGCAGATTTTACGCCTCGCGGTAACGTACATACTGTGGTTGAAGTGCGTCATCATAAGTACCCATATTGACACTCTCAGCCCTGAAGGGACTGAGATTCTGCGGACAGAGTAAACTTAGGT
>CAZZZY010000314.1:0-6989 GCA_964658545.1 uncultured Acetobacteraceae bacterium
CATTGGGCCAGACAGTTGGAGTCAGTTTGCTAATCAACCCACATCAAGTTCGCCGCAGATATCAATAGTGAACAAAGTACGTTCAATCGGGAGGAACAAAAGTATACAACGATTAGTGTAGAAGTCAGCATCAGGCAACTTATCACAGACGACATCCGCGATTTTGAACTGGGCTAATCTTACTATATCCAGTTAAAACTAAATGCTTCGGGCGACCCAATTTCCGGGTTCCGAACCAGAAGGTTGTGTTTTTATTTGCTCTATTGCTAACAGCAGTGCCACCGGATGATTCTGTAATTACAAAAATGCTCAATGATAATCGTAGACTCTTTGAGCAAAATCGTGATTTGGGTGGTTATCAATATCCTGTAAACGCCCTATCCTTCTCCCCTGATGATTGGCAGCAGCATTTTTGTCCAGTTTGGGGAAATCTGGTAAGTGCAAAGCGACGTTACGATCCAGATAATTTACTAACGCCAAGTCAGGGCATTTTCGTAAACTGTTAGGAATGTATGCTAAATGTTGATCCCAGAGGAGAATGATTGATGCAAGCTTCAGTAGATTACGCCGAGATCACAGCAGAAACTCCAACTCTCTCAACTGTGACCGCCGAATACCAAGTCATCCAGATGCAATTTAACCAGGCTCAAACCTCTGAGCAACGAATGTCCGTCATAGAACAGTGGGATGCCTTGCGACGCAGACTAGAAACATGGAAGGAACTCACGCGACTGCACTTTCACCAAGACACGCAAAACCCAGAGTACAAAACTGCCTTGGACTATTGCAACGAACTTTTGCCATCTCTGATCGCCCTTGAAGTAGACCTAAAACGGCAACTGCTCCACAGCCCTGATCGCGTCGAGTTAGAACAAAGTTTGGGACGACAAGCCTTTTTACTGTGGGAAGCAGACATTACAACTTTTGAATCGGCGATCGCGGCAGATTTAGTCGAAGAATCCAAACTCAGCAATGAGTACACCGAACTGATCGCCTCGGCAAAGCTAGAGTTCCAGGGTGAGCAGGTGAATTTATCGGGTTTTCAACCATATCTGCAAAGTAAAGAGCGAGACGTTCGTCAGCAGGCAGAACATTGTCGCTGGCAGTTTTTTGAGCAAAATCAAGACCGCTTCGATCAACTATTTGATCGGTTGGTAAAACTGCGCGATCGGATGGCAAAAAAATTGGGCTACGAAAATTACATTGCGCTAGGATATCGCCGCCCTTAGCGATCGAGCTAATTGGGCAACAGGCTCAACGGCTCAACCTAGACACCGTGTATTTTTGGGATGAGTCTGTCTTTGATGCAGAAGGCAGTCCGGCTCCAATTGGCGATCATGATTGGATGCTGGAACGGGCACAAGAAATGTTTGATGCCATGAATCCATTGCTAGGTGGCTTTTTCAGCATGATGGTTGAGCGGCATTTACTGGAGAGAGCAAAACCGTCCTGGAAAGGCAGGAGGCGGATTCTGTACAAGCTTCCCAAGCTATGATGTGCCCAACGTGTTCGCAAATTTCAATGGCACAAAAAACGACGTGCAGGTGTTCGCTCACGAGATGGGTCACGCCTTCCAAATGTGGCGAAGCCGCCATTTGCCAGTTTTCGATTACCTGTCTCCCACCCTAGAATCGTGTGAAATTCACTCTATGAGCTTAGAGTTTCTCACCAGATGGCAGATGGAAAAGTTTTTCGGCGAGCAAGCCGAGCGATTTCGTCGGCAGCATCTAGCCTGGTCGATTCTGTTTCTGCCTTATGGTGTGGCAGTGGATCATTTTCAGCATTTGGTCTATGCTAACCCAGAAGCAACGGTGCAAGAACGACATCAAATGTGGCAACAGATGGAAGCTCGTTATCTGCCTTGGCGAAAATATGGAGATTTGAAATACCTGAACATTGGCGGACTCTGGCAAGACAAACAGCACATCTACTGTTCGCCGTTCTACTACATTGATTACACTCTGGCTCTGTGTTGCGCGTTGCAGTTTTGGGTCAAAGCAGAAGAAGATTATGAAAAGACGCTAGCAGAGTATATTGCGTTATGCGATCGCGGCGGTTCTGCGTCCTTTCGAGAATTAGTACGCTCGGCAAATCTCATTTGTCCATTTGAACCTGGCGCACTTACTCAAGTCGTTGAAAAAGTGGACTGTAGGATATAGAATTTGACCTTTTGAAAAAATTCCTAATTCCTGATTAATAATTCCTATTTATGTGACATTGAGGGTTTTAAAACCCACCAGAAATAGGATTCCCAATAGATGCTGGGGAATCAATTTTTAATTAGGAATTAGGAATGATAAATTAATAATTATATTGAATTCAAAATCTGTGAAAAGGGGATCAAAATTTCTACAATTTTCTGAATGTACATTGCTACAATCTGTATGGATTCTCAATTGTTAACTATTGACTTTAGCTTAATTCCGATTAGGCTTGCACACGAAGATTTTCTCAAACTAATGGGTCAGAAGTTAGTCAAAATGGCTTCGGTAAGGAGGGAAGTTTCTTTTTTGCCGATAGCTAGATTGATAATTGGTAAGAGAAAGCTCAGTTTGACTATATTTCCTCCAATGTCAGGGTTTGGTGGTTTGCTAATAATTACCGTCAGTAGTGTCCCAATATCAGTATCTAATGTCTGAATTTGGTCGCCACTAAAATGCTGCTTGATGTTTTGTGTTCTGTAATCAAGCTGTGAAACTCCATTGAGGATTGAATACTTTATGTGAGTGTCTTTGCCCTCAAGCTCCCGAGTCTATGATAAAATACAGACAAGCTGACCCAGGACTATCAACTGGCATTCGATAAAACGACATTGGCACAAGCCGCAGCAAGAGTGGATCAATTTGGTCTGGGTCGCAGTGCTTAGGGGTAAGGTCAAATAATGCCGCCTGCTGTGGTGGTTTGTTCTCTCTCACATAATGCTGATATTCAAAAATCTGAGATTTCCACTTCAAAAGCGCCTCAAGGCTCATTACCAGTGTCTCTGCTGTGCGTGCTGGTGTGACGGTCAAATCAGAAAATAAATTTAGCTGGTTGGGTTCCAAGGTAATTAATGGGAATGTACAAACCAGTAGATTATCCTCCACAACTCGATGGGGTTAAACCTGTTAGCAGCTTACTAGAGCGATCGCTTGTTGGTTCAACTGTATGGTTATTTCGAGCATCACAAAGAAAAAGCGAATTGTTGGGTCACTAATCAACTACAGGTAATCCTGCCAGTGCCATTGCCACTTCATTAAAATTGTACATTTACGATTCTCCAAGAAAAAAGTTAACTTTTATTGTTATCAAGCTTCATCCCAGCAATAGTAAAATTATTTGGTTGCATATTGGAGTGATAACCCGCATTTCTCAGAAGCTTGATAAGGTGCAGGGGAGAGTTTTTGTACAAGTCCTTTCCCCTCTGCACAAGCGCAGGCTTAATCGAGATGTGGTGACAAATCCGGGGATAGAGCTGCGTCTACCCGTAAAAACAATCAAATTCGTGGACGAATATTGCTACTGATATAAATTGAATACTTTCTTATTAAACTCAAAAATGAACACAAAAACTAAGCCGGATTGGGCGGGGTCAGGATTGCTTTCAAAATTTGTTAACTTACTGATCCAAACTAGACCTATTTATAAGTTAATGAAGCACCAAGCAAGGCAAGTATTAATTAAAACTGCTGAGAAGAAAGGTATTCACTGGAGAAAAAATTACGAAGAACTAGAAGCATCGGGGATAAAACAGCAGCTATCAACAATAATCAATTCTGGTATTGTTTACCCCGATTACTATCAAGTACCATTTCATGCTTACGAAGCAGGCAATCTTTGCTGGCAAGCAGCCTTTGAAGCTCCTAGTGCTACGTATTCAATGGCATTGCGGGTGTGGCCTAAAGAAAACCTAACTTGGTCATCTGCTCACGAAAGACTCAGAGAAAGTTTTCACAATGTTTTGGGAACTTATGTATCTCAACCAGTGCGAGATATATTAGATATAGGGTGTTCAGTAGGCATTTCTACTCTAGCGATACATCGTTATTATCAAAAAAAACAAGAGCAGTCTGTCTGTACTGTTGGTCTTGATTTATCCCCTTATATGCTCACTGTTGCCAAAAGTTTAGATAGAAATGGTGAGATATATAAATGGATACACGCTACAGCAGAAAATACAGGATTACTTGCTAATTCTTTTGACTTGGTAACTCTTCAGTTTGTCACCCATGAACTTCCGCATAATGCAAGCAAAGAAATTTTCACAGAAGCATTACGGCTGCTGCGCCCAGGTGGTTGTATTGCATTGGTAGATAACAATCCTAAATCTTCTGTAATTCAAAACCTTTCACCTATCCTCTTTACTTTAATGAAAAGTACAGAACCTTGGAGTGACGATTACTATAGTTTTGATATTGAAACTGCGTTATCACAAGTGGGCTTTGAGAAAGCAATTACAATTGCTAGCGATCCTCGTCATCGTACTATTATCAGCCGAAAACCAAAAATTGATATTTAATTAAAATTTTGGTTTGATTGCAAAGCTTTGCAGTTCAAGAAAGCAGAAAATGCGCTGAAATCAGAACTGATGATTTTTGGTTTTGACTCGCTGATACAGTTCTTCCATTGTTTCAATAAAGGAAGCATCATTGTGCCAGAAATCAGGAAAATCTCCTTGTTTCTTAATCAAAATTGCACAGATACTACCTGGAGTCGCCACTTCAATAGTTTGTGGTAATCGCTTTGTAGCTAACCAAAATTCTCTGGCATTTGGCATTTGGTTAAGAGATTGCTTTTGTAGCTTAGTGTACAGCGAATTAGAAAGTTCTAAAGGAATTTCCTTAGTATTCAATTCCTCAGATAGAGCTTTTCCCAAAGGAGAATTAGCTAGTTTGGCTTGAAGTTCTGCTTTCGATAATCCCCGTAATTCAAATAACAACCAGGGATTATTATCTAATTGAGAAGCCACTAAATAGTAAACTCCAGCAATGTGCTTACAGGGATTAGCATAATCTGGGCAAGAGCATTTAGTTTTGAAATCCTTACTACTATGGGGCAATAAATGTAGTCCCAAATGAGAGAAAGTATCTTCAATATTTTCTGGGACTTCATTTAGCAGCAATCGAGAAATGATGCTGGCTTTAGAAGAAAGCTTTTGGATAGCTTCATTCCAATGGGTTTTAGCAATAGGTGTAATCTGAATCTCTATATTATAAGTTGGTTCTTTGTAGACTCCAAAATAGGGATTAACTGAGCCTCTGACTTTGGCAGTAATTTTATTTAAGTCAATCTCAAAACTTTTGACTTTACCACCGCTAGCATAAGACCGTCCTCTTTTGAGTCGATTATCATCTGTAAAAGCTTCTAGTGCTTGAATAAAGCGATCGCCCCACCAAGTTCGACTAAATTTAGCCATAATATCTACTCCAAAATTGCACTCTTGTTCAATGAAATCAACCGCTTAAAGGCTTCATTATCTAATTCGGTGAGCCAAGATTCATCACTACCAACAACAGCATCAGAGAGTTTTTTCTTATCTTCAATCATTTGGTCAATTCTCTCTTCTAGAGTTCCAATGGCAACAAACTTATGCACAAAGACATTCTTTTTTTGACCAATACGGAAAGCACGGTCAGTTGCTTGGTCTTCAACTGCTGGGTTCCACCAACGGTCAAAGTGAAAGACATGGTTGGCTTTCGTGAGGGTGATACCTACGCCCCCTGCTTTCAAGGAAAGGATAAAAACCGATGGTTCTGTATTTGGGTCTTGAAATTCGGTAATCATTTGTTCCCGACGTGGGCGACTGGTGCCACCATGCAAGTAGTAAGTATTGCAATGCAGACTATGTTTGAGATGTTTTTCAATTTTTTCACCCACTTCCGTAAATTGACTAAAAATGAGTAAACTTTCTCCTTCATCAACTGCCTCCTCAACCATCTCTGCTAACCGACTGAGTTTGTGCGAACGCAGTGGTGAAAATTCGCTCCCATCTTGCAGAAATTGGGCTGGATGATTACAAATCTGCTTCAATTTCATCAGGGTTGAAAGAATCAATCCTTTGCGTTGAATTCCCTCTGCTGATTGCAATTGTTTTTCTACATCTAGTACCACCACTTCATAAAGCGATGCTTGCTCTTTGGTCAGGTTTGTATAGAGCTTTTGTTCCACTTTATCTGGCAAGTCATTAATAATAGATTGGTCAGTTTTTAACCTTCGCAGAATTAGAGGTTCTACCAGTTTTTTCAAGGTGGCAGATTTCACGCGGTCATTGTCTTTTTGAATCGGAATCTCGAAGATTTTCCGAAACTGGGCTTCTTTACCCAAGTAACCAGGATTGAGAAAGTTAAAAATTGACCACAAATCTAGTAAGCGGTTCTCTACAGGAGTTCCTGTTAATGCCAGTCGGTGTTTAGCTCTTAGTTTAAGAATAGCTTTGGTTTGGGCAGCTTTCGGATTTTTAATATTTTGTGCCTCGTCCAGTACTAAACGTTGCCACTCGATGCCGCTCAATAACTTTTCATCTTTGCGAACTAAAGTAAAGGAGCTAATTATCACATCGTTTTGTTGACAAGCAGCTTTGAAATCAGCTAGATTTTGCAGCCTAGTGCTACCATGATGCACCATAGTTTTTAAATGAGGTGCAAATTTGGCAATTTCTTTCTGCCAGTTGCCGACAACAGAAGTCGGGGCAATTAATAATGTTGGTAATGGAGATAAGTCAGTAATTTTTTCCCCGACTTTAAAAGCTTTATGCAACTCCTTCTCTTGCACTAATCGGGCAATCACCTGCACGGATTTACCTAAACCCATATCGTCTGCCAAACAGCCATTTAATCCCAAATTTTCCAGATATTGTAGCCAGGAAACACCACGCTTTTGATATTCTCGGAGGGTGCCTTGCAGATTATCAAGTTCAGAAATTGGTTCTAGACGACTTTTATCTTGCAGCTTTGCGATCATCTCTGACAAAGCTTCATCATGTTCAATTTCCCATTCCTCCCCAACTTCAG
>CAZZZY010000315.1:0-6985 GCA_964658545.1 uncultured Acetobacteraceae bacterium
TTGCCTTTTTACTTTTGCCTTGTTGTACTAGTGAAACTTTAAACGTGATTCAGAGCGTTGTCCTTTTTGATTTAGATGGGACTTTGACAGATCCTAAACTTGGTATCACTCGATGTATTCAGTATGCCCTATCTGAACTCGGTTACAAACCACCTGATGCTGATGAATTGCATTGGTGTATTGGTCCACCGTTGAAAGACAGTTTTTCGCAGTTACTCAAAACTTTAGATTACACAGTAATTGAACAAGCTATCCTACTATATCGTCGTCGTTTTGCCACCATCGGATTATTTGAAAACTCCCTTTACCCCCAGATTCCAGAAATCCTAAAAGCCATTCGTTTTGCTGGTTATAAGACTTTTGTTGCGACTTCTAAACCATATATTTATGCTACACAGATTATTGAATATTTTGGGTTATTGTTGCTTTTTGATGATGTTTATGGTAGTGAATTTGACGGAACGCGGAGCATAAAAGGCGACTTAATTCAACATATTTTACGAACAGAAAATCTTTCATCTTCTAGTGTGGTGATGGTAGGCGATCGCTCGCATGACATAATTGGAGCCAAGCAGCATCAAATTGCTTCAATTGGCGTTACCTACGGCTATGGAACTGAGGAGGAATTGAAAGCTCAAGGTGCTGACTTGATTGCCCATTCCCCAGATGATATTCCCAGATTAATAATTCGTAAATAATGCCACCATCATTAACACTTGTCCATAGCTTACTCCTGTTCAGTACCGCTTTCATTGCCGGGGGGCTAAATGCTGTAGCAGGTGGTGGAAGTTTTATCACCTTTCCAACTCTCATTTTTACGGGTGTACCCCCGATCGCAGCTAACGCCACCAATAATACAGCGATGTGGGTGGCGGCTCTAGCAAGTGCTGGAGCATATCGTCAAGATTTAGGCATCGAGCGGCGAGATTTTTTACTTTTATGTGGTGTGAGTTTAGTTGGTGGCATGATCGGTTCCGTAGCTTTATTATATACATCGCCCGATGTGTTTAAAAAGCTGATTCCCTATTTGTTGCTGCTGGCAACCCTGGTATTTACCTTTGGCGAACCGTTCAAAAAGTGGTTACAGCGCCAAAGTCAAAATACATCACCTGAGTCTATACTACAGTTTAATTTGGTACTTGCTCAACTAGCGATCGCAATCTATGGCGGTTTCTTCGGCGCAGGTTTAGGGATTTTAATGCTGGCGACTCTGACATTTTTAGGCATCAAAAGTATTCACACAATGAATGCTTTTAAGGCATTTTTAGGGAGTTGTATTAATGGCATTGCGATCGTTCCATTTATTTTTGCGGGTGTGATTGCTTGGCATCAAGCGATTTTGATGGCAGTAGGTGGCTCTCTTGGTAGTTATTTAAGCGCCAACTATGCCCGTAAACTTGAACCGCACTTAATTCGGAAATTTGTCATGATTGTTGCCTTCAGCATGACTGCCTACTTTTTTCTTCACGGTTAGGGACTCGGAACTATCGAGGGTTAATGTATGGAAGCATCAAGAAAATCGCAGGTTATGCTTCGTGCTTTTGGTTCCAGAAATTTTTGCCTGTACTACATAGGTCAGGGAATTTCTCTAATTGGTACGTCAATCACCCAAGTGGCTACTAGTTGGCTGGTGTATCGCCTCACAGATTCCGCATGGTTGCTGGGTCTGGTGGGTTTTGCTAGTCAAATTCCCACGCTTGTGTTGATTCCTCTGGGTGGAATCATTGCCGATCGCACGAACTTTGTTAAATTAGCCATAACACTAGAAATTGATATACTAAACACGGGTAGGCAATGGACTTTTTTACTGCCAAGCTAGATGCCTTGCTGAATCTAGGTTTCAGGTCTTTTGCAAAAGTAAACTTTTTACCCGTTTAGAGTATAACAACAATGACTACCGTAAATGATCCTACTGTTGTAGCTGAAGTAACTGATCTTTACCTCAAGTATGAAGAAGCTCTTTGTAATAACAATTTGGAGGTGATGGATAATTTGTTTTGGGATGCACCAGATGTAGTGCGGTTTGGAATCACAGAAAACCTCTATGGCGGCGATGAAATTCGTAACTTTCGCGCCTCTCGGCCAAATCCGAAAATAGAGCGAAAAATATCGAATATCAAGGTTGTAAGCTTCGGGAAAGATGCAGCAACGGTGACTTTAGAGTTTCGCCGTAGTATTAATGGTGTAGAACGTTTCGGGCGACAAAGCCAGACGTGGTACAAGTTTTCTGAGGGATGGAAGGTGGTTTCAGCCCATGTTTCATTATTACCAGTTTAAAACTAGGATTTGATCAGGACATATTGTTTCGAGACGCATAGCGCGAGAAACAAATGTTTTTACTTCGTTCCATAAAGTCAGATGTTTTCAAACCCTTTTTTTCTTTATTAGTCATCTGACTGTAAGTAAGTAGGCGAGAAAAAATCAAGGTATGTTAAGTAATATAAAATAAATTGGAATTAGCTCGTAGTGAGAGCTACCCTACGGGTTCCGCCCTGCGGTACAGCCCTCTCTACGAGACGATGTTCGCTAATACTACAAACCTTTAACTGGATAATGGCGAAAGGAGGATTCACCAATGATATTGGAAACTCAACGCCTATTCCTGCGGGAAATGACACTTTCTGACCTCGATGCGCTATTGGTAGTCCTCGGCGATGCAGAGTCGATGCGCTACTACCCAAAGCCGTTTGATCGTGAGATGGTGGAAAAGTGGATTGATAAGCATTGCCGCAACTATGCACAGCACGGCATCGGCTTGTGGGCGATGGTTCTCAAGGCAACAGGCGAGGTAATCGGCGATTGTGGATTAGTTTGGCAGGAGGTCGAGGGACACCAAGAACTTGAAATTGGATATCATGTCCGCCGTGACCAACAAATGCAGGGTTACGCAACTGAAGCCGCATTTGCTTGTCAGGACTATGCCTTTAAGGTGCTGGGACGGCATCGCGTCATTTCCCTAATTCGCCCAGAAAACATCCCCTCTCGGCGCGTTGCTGAAAAGAACGGTCTCAAGGTTGTTCAGGAGACGCTTTGGCGCGACATACCGCACTATATATATGCTGTGCATAGCTCAGAAAACAAACTTCTTGCAACAAGCAATTTTTCAGAAGTAGAGAAGTCAGATTGTTTGGAGTAACACTCACAATACCTACCACTAGAGTCCTTTGAGTGTGGGGACTTCCACGATCCATTAAAGCCGCTGATGTCACTAATGACGGATAACAGTCTCTCTCACTTCACTTATACCTTTTGTTACCAATGAGTGATATTTTACTGATCTAAAACTTTTGTTGAAAATTGCAAGTTAGAATAACAAAAACTTATTAAAAATGTTAATAAAAGCATACTGAGTTCTTTGATAACCGGATTTATGTCAGGATGCTTTACTCATAAACATACATTATGAATTTTGTTCAGGTTGAAACAACTGCGCCACTGACTCTGGAAATTCCCCAGATTTCCTCAGCACCAACACCACTCTCTCCAACCTCTCGAATTCCCAAGGATGCGATTCGCACAAGTTTAAAAGCCTCCACTGCGGATTCTGTTTTAGCATCGGTTTACTCTCTTGGAACTAGCGGGATTTTACTCAGCAATTTCTTGGTGGAATTGGGTGCTAGTCCAGTGGTATTTGGGATGCTGTCTTCTATCCCCATGTTGGTCAATCTTATTCAGCCGTTGGGTGCTTTCTTGTCTGAACGCAGCACCAGCCGCTTTCAATATTCTCTTCGCACACACGGAATTGGTCGGTTGCTATGGCTGGTTCTAGTAATCGGTATTATAGGCGTCAGCTTGGGAGTGATTAATACTCACCAGTTAGTCATATTGACACTCTTGATTGTCCTATTCAGCAATCTTTTAGGAGGACTAGGAACCGCATCGTGGCTAAGTTGGGTAGCAATGATAGTTCCCCGACGATTACGAGGCAGATTTTTTGGGACACGCAATAGTGCTGCTAACCTCACCAACTTGGTTTGTGTACCAATAGCAGGTCTAGCTGTATCACATTGGTATAGTGGAACTCTACAAGGCTATGGGGTGGTTTTGCTGGTAAGCATTGTGTTTGGAATTGTGGGATTGGGCTGTCAGTATTTCCAAGTGGATATGAATCCGCAATCACAAAACACTTATTATGGCAAGTTAACTCAAATAAGCGACATTCAATCAGAGGTTGCAAAAGATGAATCTTCTGAAATACCTCAATCAATTCATCCACCACAAAACCAATTAGCTAACAGTGTTTGGAAAAACTCTAACTTTTTAAGATTTCTGCTGTATTTTGCCTTCTGGAATCTTGCTGTTAACCTCAGCGCTCCTTTTTTTAACCTCTATATGCTCGACACGCTGGATTTAAATGTCAGCTACGTGACTATCTACAACAGCCTTCAGGCGGGGGCGACTTTGCTAATGCTTATTCTGTGGGGAAAATTAGCAGACAAGATAGGCAATCGTCCCATCCTCATCTCTATTGGGATTTTGGTTGCAGCCACACCACTGCTGTGGCTGGGGATTGGTGCTAATCGCCTTGACATCTGGTTGTGGCTACCTCTGTTACACATCTTGGCTGGAGGTACTTGGGCAGCGATTGACTTATGCAGCAACAATATACAATTAGCGATCGCACCAATTAAAAATCAGTCTATCTATTTTGCGATCGCAGCTGCTGTTGCTGGAGTGAGTGGTGCTTTAGGCACAACTATAGGCAGCTTCATTGTCCAATTTGCTGAGTTTGGAGGCTTAGGGTTGTTCGCCCTCTCTAGTCTATTTCGGCTAGCAGCGCTTGTTCCACTCGTTTTTGTCAAAGAGCCGGGAAGTTAAAATTAAATTGGAATTAGCTCGTAGTGAGGGCTGAAGCCCTAGTTTAGCGTTTAGGTGCAGGTTCACCAAACTTAATTAAAAGTGCGATCGCAATACTAACAAGCAAAATTAACGTCATACTTAAAGCTGAACCAAATCCCCAATTTTGCGTTGTTCCCAGAAACTGGTTATAAACTAACCGCGCCGCTGTCATACTAGAAGCGCCACCAAGTAATTCTGGATCGACAAAATCCCCCAAGCCTGTGATGAATACAAGCATAGAAGCAGCCGCAATTCCAGGCAAAATCTGTGGTACGGTTACTTGGCAAAAAGTTTCCACTGGATTTGCACCTAAATCAGCCGATGCTTCTAGCAACCGCTTGTCTAGCTTTTCGAGAGAAGCATATAATATTAAAACCATGTAGGGTAACAAGCTATAACTCATGCCAATAAATACAGCTTGACTCTGGTTAAGTAATTCCAAAGTAGGCAAGCCGAAAGTGCTGAGTAAACCGTTCAATAAACCAGTAGGACGAAGAATTGTAATCCAAGCATAAGAGCGAAGTAACGAGGAAGTCCACAAAGGCAAAACAAAGCTCAATAGCAGCAAATTCCGCCAACGTTGCGGCGCTATTTGAGCAATCCAATAGGCGACGGGGAAGCCCAAAATTAAACAAATTATGGTGGTGCCAAACGCAAAAAATATCGATCGCACGATTACTTGCACGTAAAGCGGATCAAGTATTCGGATGTAGTTTTGGAATCCGTTGGGATTAACTAAATCTCCCGGACGGATATCTGCAACTAAACTTAACTCGAAAATTATCAAAGCTGGCAGCACTAACAAAAGTAATAACCAAATCCCTGATGGTGCAAGTAATATCAAAGGCTGTAGCCAATTTCCTCGTAGGCGATGCAATTCTTCTATTTGGGAAATCTCATTTTTTTCAACATTCATCACTTATAACTCTGTCAATTTTAGATTTTAGATTTGGGATTGAATTAAAAATTCCGAAGCCAAAATTCATTTAGCTGCTGGTTAATTGAGTCCAATAGCGATCGTAAACCTCTTCAAAGTCTCCTACAGGAGTAACCCGTTCACAATTTACTAAAAGCGACTCTGAGGGAAATAAATTACTATTGTTTTGGATTGCTTTTGGCAATTGCTCAAATCCAACCCGATTAGGCGTAGAAACACTCAGGCGTTGACTGATTTGGGCCGCTATTTTGGGTTGCAGAATCATGTTAATCCAAGCGTAGGCTCCAGCTAAATTGGGAGATGCTTTGGGAATTACAATAGTATCTGTCCATAATGAAGAACCGCTACGAGGAATCACATATTTGAGTTTAGGGTTTTCTTGAGAGATTTTCACTGCATCTGCTGAATAGCACATTGCCAAAATCAAATCTCCTGCCAGGATTTGATTTTGCCAAGCATCGGTATCAAAACGTGCGATCGCAGGTTTTAATACCTTCAATTTTTCATAAGCTTGCTTGATTTCTTGCTCATTTTTTGAGTTGTAAGAATAACCTAGCATCCGTAACGTCGCACCCATCACTTCTCGAACATCATTAAGCAAAGTCATCTGCTGATTAAGTTTCTCTTTATTTTGCCAAAGGTAATCCCAGTCTTGTGGTGCATCTTTGATTTTTTCGGAATTGTAAAGTAAACCTGTTGTCCCCCAGTTAAAAGGGATACTGTAGCGGTTATTGGGGTCATAACTAGGATTCTGAAACCGGGGAAATAAATTCTCTAAACCGATTAGGCGATCGTGATTTATTTCTATTAATAAACCTTTGTTTACCATCTTCTGCACCATATAATCGGATGGGTAGATGATACTGTAAGTACCACCACCTCCAGCTTGCAACTTAGCCAGCATGACATCATTGGAATCATACACATCTGCTAGCACTTTCATGCCGGTTTGGGTGCTAAAGGTTCTTAGTAATTGTTTGTCAGTATATTGTGTCCAGGTAAAGATATAAAGCTGGTCACGCTGACTAGAAGTATTAGAACTAGCACGTACCTCAGCCAGCCTCCAGCCACAACCAGCTAAAGATAAGCTAGAAAGCGCTGCTACCCCTTTTAAAAATTGTCGTCTGTTAGTCATTAAGTTAGAAGTTATCGATGAACAACTTCTAGATTACGGTATACATCCTAGCCCCTGGTGTGATTTTCTGCGGT
>CAZZZY010000316.1:0-6975 GCA_964658545.1 uncultured Acetobacteraceae bacterium
CTTTACAAAACTTTACAACGTGTCCCATTTGCCACGTATTTCGGCTTACCCCCAGAAGCAGAAGTAACAGCCATCAATAAATACTACTAAAAGACTACATAAGCACGACAAAAGCCACCTCAGAGTTCACCCCTCTGAAAATGCGGCGATTCTTATGCTAGTTCTTCGCTATTGAAGCGGATGCTGTTGGCGAAGTTAAAAAACGTTCCGCTCGTGTTTGGGTAAGTCAATTCAGCCCCCTTTTACCAATTCGCTGCTTTTCGCAATTAGGTTTTGTGGCGGGGTCTAAATCCCAGTCACAAAACGCGCTGCTTGATAGTTGCTCCCCTGCCTATAACGTAAGGTATCTGCCGGGGCATCGCGTGAATAGTTCGTTTGTCAGTTCTCGCTCTCAAAATTTTTCAGAAAATTCTTCAACTGGGCAGATACTTTGATCTGGCTTTTCAAAGCAATCCACTCAACGCTCCGCATCCCGTGTTTATAGCTGTTCCGAGAGCTGATCGCTTTCCCCTCTAACGTCACCGGCCCCGCGCTGTGCTGCCACGGTCGCCACTGCTGTATCAACTGCCTCTGCCTCTCCCTTGCTTCTAAAGTCCACCGGGGCATAATTGTTTGCCTCTAGTCGCTGTTTCATCTGTTCTTGCTCAACTTGCAACTGGTTAAGTTGTTGGTTTACGTAGTTCTTGATAAACGTCGCGGGCTTTCTGGGGTTCTTGATTTCGTGCAGCAACGCAACACACTTTCGCATTTCAGATTGGCATTTTAGGCTGAGGTTTGCGAATTCCAAGGGGAGTTGGGGGAAAGTTCCCAGCACTTCTGGGGACTCATATCCGCCTAGCGCTTTATTCATAAAATTGGCCGCTAGCGTGTTAAGCATGGCGATTTGGGAATGCAAGATAAATTCGATATCTGCCCAGTCGCCGTCTTTGGTGTTTTTCGTGCGCTCTAAAACGCCGTCGAGAATGGCGGTGAAATTTTCCGCTTCGGGCGGAAGCTTGCCAGCACGAGCCATTACCTGTGCCTGGGAGAAGCCAGGGAAAGAGAAGCACTTTAGGTGCGCTTTATCGGCGATCGCTTTGGTCGGTTTTTTATTCATGTTTTAGGGGGGCGAATGGGGGGCGAATAGCCGGATTGCTTGCAGCAAGCTAGTCCTAGCGATGGCGGAATGGGGGGGGTGGATATTGTAGGAATAGGGGGGCGAAATGGGGGAATCCGCGATCAGTATTCCTACAATATCCACCCCTAACAGAAGTTTCTCAAATATCGCTCGTTGTAAGTTGTCTGATGGCGCATCTTGCCAAAAGCCCAGTATTCTATGATCGCCTCAACAAAATATCCAGAATCGAATTTTACGCTTTTAACGACCCCTCGCTGCCACTCGCGATCGCTCTCGCAGAAAAATTCAACTTTCTGCCCAGCTTTTACCGCGATCGCTTTACTCACTGTAATTGTGGGCTGGAGCGTTGCTACCTCATCTTGAGGCGTAACCGCACTTTTCGAGTCGCTAGTGTCAGATATTACAGAGTCGCTTTCAGTTTCAGAATGCTCAACAGATGGGAAATCACCCCCTCCCCCTATATTTTCGGTAGAGGTGTTGAGTATCGCTACATTGCCTACTGTATCTAGGTTTAAGCATTCAGCAGGGGAAATTACCTCATTTAGGTGTTGAGTAATTTTTTCAAGGTGTTGAGTATTATGTTGAGTATTGTCTAATCCTTGCTGGTAAAGGCTTTCAGAAGAATACTCAACATTTGGATCACTATCTATGGGGGAGGGGGGGGGTAAAGTTTTTGTTGGCAAAGTGTAAATGTTATATCGCTTATCCCCTGGTGCTGGTTTACACGAAATTATTCGTTTACTGACCATTCGGTTTAAGGTCGTATAAATGCCTCTACCCTCTTCTTTGGTCATTCCCAAAAGCTCGATTATTTCTCTGCCACTCAAGCCAGATTGGTTAATTCCTAAAATATGGAGTATCCGATCCTTGAGTGTCTTTTCTTCTTGGGCTTCTGGGGTGTCACCGCCCAACTTGATCCATGAGTTATTTTCTGGGTCGAACTCGATATTGAATGTTTGTCCTTCCGCGTCACGAGCAAAAACACTCAATACTCGCTTGGGGTCTTTGGGGTCGATAATTAGCTTTTTCTTGTTGTTTGGATCTTGCTTGGGAATATGGTCAAGTTGCCATGTTCCCCATACTGCCCCTGCAATTGCGCTGCTGCCCCGAATCCTACCAACGCCCAATGCGTCAGCGTTTTTATTATTGTGGTGTATTAAAATGCCTGATGCCCCATATCGCCCGATGGTTTCTTTGAGAGTGTAAATATTATCAGCAAACTCCGCGCTGTTTTCACTGATTGGGGAACCATGATTAATCCGCCGCAAACTATCCACAATCACCACATCCGGGCGGAAGTCCTCTAGCTGCGCTTCTAGAACGCCCATTTGGTCAATTGTCCACAGTGGCAGGACGCGGATATATTCTTTGTCTTGACGACGGAACCCGCGCTTGAGTAACTTATTCTTGGTGCTGTTTAAAGACTCATCGACAGAAATTAAAAGCACCTTTCCGCGCTTGGTTTTTTCGCCTAAGAAATCACTCTCACCAGTTGCGATCGCAAACGCTGCGTCAATTGCAAGTAACGTCTTCCCTGCCTTTGGACTGGCGGCCAAGATAATTGATTCTCCCCTGGGCAATAACTCTGGGATTACCCAGTCTATGCCTTTGCTCTCTAAATCAAATAGTTCATCTAGGTCATAAACCTTTACCTCTGGGGTAAAAGTGCGTTGCTTCATTGCGGCGATCGCTTGCGCCAACATAGCCGCGCTCATCTGATATCTGGGAGCGAGTAGGGCTTGCTGCCTAATCCTCTCTACTTGGTCATCGATCGCTAATACATAAATCAAATCAAGCTTAAAACGATCTGCCTCCAACTCTCGCTTGAGTGGTTTGATTATTTTCTGTTCCCAATCGCCACTGCCCATGCCGCAAGCTGCCCGAATTTCCTCTAATTTTAAATTGGATTCTAGTTCGTCTTGCTGGGCTTTCAAAATTTCTCTGGCTTTTTCAGATGCATCTCTGAGAGAAAGTTTTTTTGGCTTGGAGTAGTCACCGGTGACACTGCTTTTTTCGTTGACATTAAGTTGTTTCCTTTGCCAAGCCTTAACACAGTTCAGAATTGCGTCATCTGTTAGCGTTGCCGTTGGGTTGGAAGCGATCGCTGATTTCCAGATTTGCTCCGCTTCCTTATCCTCAAGACTTGGGTTGCAATGAAACCGATAATTGTTGAATAATTCTCTGGCGGTTTCTGTATGTGAAATTCCCAAATGCGCTAAACGTAGTTCCGCACCAATCAGGCTTCGAGCCAACTTTGCGCCTAATGTGTTGCGCTCTCCTTCCCCCGCTCCACCTATCACCAATTCACGATCTGCTTTGGGAATGCACTCAATTAAAGGCACATCGCCAATACTTTTTGATAATGGTAATGATGGGGATGGAGTTTTCTGTTGAGTTGGGACGATCCCCCTTAAATCCTCAAAGCTGTAACGAGTGCCTGACTCGGACACAATTAATGATGGATTAACGCCCTTGCTTGAAAGGTGGTAGCAACCCGCTAACCGCATTACTCGTGATGGATTCTTCAAACTGCGATCGCCCGAAGCAAATTCCAATAAGTCACTTTGCAGCGATCGCCAGCGAGTTGGATCTATTGGCTCGGTCAAAACCCAGTAGGAATGAATTGATTTTCCGCCAGTGTCCACCTGAAACGTTGGCTCAGGCAAACCCTTGGATTGCCATAAACTAAGCTGCAAATCCTTGGAGAGATTGTCATGCTCGTAGAAAATGGCGCGGCAAGTTTCAACTTCTGCGTCCGTCTGCCCCCCGCCGTTGACCACCAAATAAATACCCCTACCCTCGTTTTGAAACTTTTCGGCAGTTTGGGCTATTAAATCAACAGCGATCGCGTCTGCTTTACGTCCCTTGTCGTCGCCCTTGCGTGGGTCGTCGCTGGGATAAAAGGCTCTCAAAAAAACCTTCTCACCTGGTTTGTAGGCTAGTAACTCTAATTGTTTGGCTATTTGATTGGGGTCAACTCGTAAATTGTTCTGTGGTGCGGATGCTTGTGCAATCATGCCGCACCTCCACCATTTATAACTGATGAGTTATGAATGCTCGCTTCGCCTGTGCTACGCTCTATATAAGCTTTTACCTCAAATCTATTGCAGTAGAAATAATGATATATTTTTACATGGCTATCAATGGATTGATTGCTATTTCGGTTGTTATGGTGCGTAGCTTGCTGCCGTAGGCATCGCAGTGTAAAGTTAGGGCTGTATGTACCCTCATTGGCGTACAATCGAGCGTACAATAGGGGTACACCCGTATGAATGAAATTCATATTGTCCTTTTATGGTGTGTCCATCTGGCCAGTGTTTCAAAGTTGTAGAAGACGTATGAGTACTGGTTGATGGGTGGTTTCGTTGTTAAAAGAATAAAACAAAAATTCCTCGGTAGTCTAGGCTACTGAGGAATTTTCGTTTGAGGGAATGAACGCTGGAAAATCGCCGCAAGATTGTGCCGCCAGAAAATCTAGTACGCACGTCCTGATTATGGCGCTTCTACTCGTACCTCTTTGCCGAGCTACAAATTCAAGCGCTGCGACAACATCAATTTTTAATTTTGTGGTAACGCCAATATGGTGCTTGCTCATGTTTTTTTGGGGATTCAATTAATAGCTAAATGATAGGCTATTTTGCTTAGTACACCCGTACTTTTTAATCATCATAGATGATTAGCTTTCAAATATCTAGGAAACATTTTCATTTTCTGTTAAGTAATGCGATCGCGGCTTTCAAGGGATTGAGTAAATATTTGTCGCGGCAATGACGCGTATATAAATACGCTATAAAAAAACTATACTTTTTGTGCATTTCTGATAGTTTTGTGGTTACTAGTAGCTAGATTTTGATAGGTTTGTGGTCACTGCTGACTAACTTTGCGATCACTCATTGAAATTTTTTACGCAAGAAACATCTTTCTTTTTTGCTAGATAGCCCAGAAACAATTGTTCCTGAGTGGAACGACAGAATCAGGTTTTGAGGGTTGCTCCTGTCCACCTAGTGGACAGGAAGAGGGTCGAAAGGCTGATTCTTCCGTGGGGAAATTCACAAAAGTTAATGCCTGTTGACGGTGCGTAGCTTGCCGCCGTAGGCATCGCAAGCTTTCGATCCGCGATCCATTTAAAACATGATTTTCTAGCACTATGCGGATCTAGCTTGTCAGTTTGACCTGGGTAAAAAATTTGCCTTTTTCTCTAAGAAAAATTCGTGGTGTGAATCGACACCAGAGATTTTCTTAGAGAAAAGTAATTAGTGGTGTGTCTGTCAAAGTCCACTCCCTCCATTGCGATCGCGCAGTATCCGCAAAATTTCAGCCAACTGTTGAGACTGTTCGGCTTGTACAGTTTCAACGCGGTCAAATCGTTGGCTAATTTGTGCAAAGTTACTATTGGTGGTTTCTGCGAAGGTGTCTAATCTGCTGTAGATTTGCGCGATCGCCGCTTGGCTTGTGCCGATTGTCCCCGTTAGCAACTCAAGGCTGTTCACTTTCTGGGTGAGGGTGTTGAGACGACTGTAGATATCTTCGATCTGTGATTCTGTCATGCTGCCCCCTCATCTTTATCGCTTTTTGAAGATTTGGGTTTTTCACCCTGTTCTTTGTAATAAGCATCAATCCCCTTGGCTAGAAGTATTCCCGTCATTTGGGATTTAGTGCGGTTCTCCTGTTGGGATATTTTTATCAGATCATCATTTACCTCGTCTGGAATAATCGCATTTAACCTTTGGCTCATATCATGCTGTCCCCTTGCTCTTTTTTGATGAGGAGGTGGGTGGCTTTTGCTCTCTGGTTGCGATGACCTCAGCAATAATTCGCTCAACTAAATTACTAACTGTCCTTCCCTCCTCTTCTGACCAAAGCTCCAAAGTCTGTTTAATTTCTTCGGAGCAAGTGAACATGATTCTTGGTTTCCTGGTTGCCATTATCAACACTTGTCTACACCATAATCCAAGCATAAAACCTGTGGCTTAAGCATAAGACTTTGCAGCCTAGTGTTGACAATGGCAGCACTTATCAACTAGACTATCATCAGCGACCCAAAACGACAAGCCCCACCAAATCAGTCAGTGGATAACAGCCTTAGCTAATGCTGCTCACAGTAACCCCGAACTGCTGAAAGTGTTGCACTAAGCCCGTTTAACAAACAATTTCCCACTATCAAATAAGGATGGTCTTAATTGACATATCTGCAAACTATTGCCAGTAATGGCACAATCACCCATGAGACGACCCCGTGCGGTTGGGACTGCGGTAATGGGTATGCAAAACTACATACCAGAGAAGGACAGATACTCATTCCCTCATACTTCAAACAAATCATTGAAACCGACAGAAACGACTACGAAAGTTTAGGGAATGGTGCGTTAATCGAATATTTGCAAGGAGATCGGAGTGAGCTTGTAGGCTCCAGATGGCTGATTGGAGAGACTGCTGAGATTTACTGTAAACAGTCATTTGGGCGTATCGTTGATGACTTCAAAAATAAGATTACTTACGGGCTACAGATGCTGTTGGGTGCGATCGCGCTTACTCCAAGGCAGCAAAATTACAATTTGCTCGTAGTTGCCTCCCTGCATGACTCTCAGGCATTTTCATCTGATTTAAAGAAAGCATTGCAAGGTCAGCACACAGTCAAATTTGATGGAAAAGACATTGTAAATATTTGTGTCAACTGCCAAGTCACAGAGGAGGGAGTGGGGGCTTTGCTAATTTCTCGCGCTCCAGGTCAACAGAAAGTAGCTTTGATTGACCTGGGCCACGGCACGACGATCACCAGCATCTTCGAGGGTAATAAATTACTCCAGAACAGCCGAAAAATCGACACGGTGGGAGTTCATCATCTTTGTGAGGCGATT
>CAZZZY010000317.1:0-6969 GCA_964658545.1 uncultured Acetobacteraceae bacterium
TTTTGCCTTGTTGTACTAGTATGATATTCCCAGTAAGTATTTAACGATAAAAATATAGGATAGTACCATGTCTCAGACTGCCTCGACATCTCCAGAAGGGATTATAAATGTTCCAGTGCCAAAATCTAAGCAGGAACGGAAAAAACCGATTTTTTTGTTGTTAGGGTTACTTGTAGCAGGTGGTATTAGTTATTTAGTGTGGCATAGTCAACAACAAGGAACAGCAAATATACTGAAAGTGAGTGGAAGGATTGAGGGTTACGAAACTGATATTGGGGTGAAGCGTTCGGGAAGAATTGTTTCAATTGCAGTGCGGGAAGGGGCAGCGGTCAAGAAGGGGCAAGAATTAATCCAGTTGGATGACAGTAACGACCAACTGCTACAAGAACAACTGCGGGGCGCTGAAGCTAGGGTTACATCTGCCCAATCTGATGAACAGCAAGCAATTTCCGATGCTACTCAAGTAGAAAGTGGGATAGATCAAATTGATAGCCAAATCAGTGAAGCAAAACTTAATTTTCACCAATCCCAAGGAGATACCCAAGGAAGAGTTCAACAGGCACTATCTAACGTAGCGGCAGCCAAGGCACAATTATTACAAGCGCAAGCACAAACAAAGCAGGCACAGGCAGAAGTAAAATTAGCGAAAATTAATCGCGATCGCTATGCCAAACTAGTCAAAGAAGGGGCTATTAATCAACAACAATTTGACCAAGCACAGACCACCTTTGACACAGCAGTAGCCACCCTAGAAGCACGAAAAGCAGCAGTAAATGCTGGACAGGAACAATTAAGTGCTGTTGTTGGGGCATTCACCCAAGCGAAAACTACAAGTTTCAACCCTGGTATTCGCAATGCCCAAATAGAAGCGTTAAACAGAAAAAAAGAACAGAGTTTTGCTCAACTGAAATCAGCCCAAGCAAAGGTAAAATCTGCTCATGCCAAAGTAAAAGATGCTTTAGCATCAAAACAGCAAATCCTCACCCAAATAGAAGACTCGAAAAAAGATTTAAATGTTGTTAGTCCTTTAGATGGGGTAGTAACTGCCCGCAGTGCAGAAATAGGTACTGTAGTCAGCAGTCAAACCAAGATTTTGACAGTAGTTGACCCCAAGACAGTCTATTTGCGAGGTTTTATTCCCGAAGGTGATATTGGGAAAGTGCGTTTAGGACAAACAACCAAAATCTTTCTTGATTCTGCGCCGGAAAAACCCCTCATGGGCAAAGTTATTGCTGTCGATCCTCAAGCCTCCTTTACCCCAGAAAATATCTACTTCCAAAAAGATCGGGTCAGACAAGTAGTAGGCGTGCGGATTCAGTTAGAAAACCCTCCTGGCTGCTTTCACCCAGAAAATCCTTACTCTGGTTCAGATTTGCCTTGTGCCAAAATTGGGATGCCAGCAGATTCAGAAATTATGTTGCAGGGTAAAGAGGCCAGCAAATGAAATTATCAACTCCCAACCCACTGCAATTATCTAGTCACTCAACTACTACTATTAAGGTTAGCAATTTACATAAACATTATGGACAACTAGTCGCTGTCCGGGGAATTGATTTTACTGTCAATCAGGGTGAGATGTTTGGGTTAATTGGCCCTGATGGTGCAGGTAAAACGACTACCTTTCACATCTTAGGTGGGGTGATGGAGGCGACGGCGGGAGAAGTGCAAGTATTTGGTCAGCCAGCAAGGGATGCACGTTTGAGGACAGGATATCTCACACAACAATTTTCCTTGTATTTGGATCTCAGCATTGATGAAAACTTGCGTTATGCGGCAGGATTGCGACAAGTGAGTGATGATTTATTACGGGAACGCCGCCAGAAATACTTAAAATTGATGAATTTGGAACAGTTTGGCGATCGCTTGGCGGGTCAACTTTCTGGCGGGATGAAACAAAAGCTGGCGCTGTGTTGTGCTTTGGTTTCCCAACCGGAAGTCCTGTTACTAGATGAACCGACCACAGGGGTTGATCCAGTCTCCCGGCGGGAATTCTGGGATGTATTAGCAGAACTTTCCGCCGACGGGATGACAATTGTTGTCGCCACACCATATTTAGATGAAGCTGAACGCTGCGATCGCGTGGCACTAATGTATAGTGGTCAAATTCACGAAATTGGTACACCCGCAGCATTACGCGCCAATTTAGGCTTACATCGCTTAGAAGTTAGAACAGCAAATCTAGAGATAGCCGAGAAACTTCTCTTGGAGAATGTGCAGACAAATATAGTCGATGTGCAGACATTTGGCGATCGCTTAGATGTTCTGGTTCAAGATGTAACCCTCGGTGAAACCCAGGTAAATCAACTACTACAACAGCATCACCCCACTATTGAACGTGGCGAACCCACCTTAGAAAATGTCTTTGTTACCCGTCTGCGACAAAAAGGTTCAGCCCCAGCATTTTTATCCTTTCCGCGTTCTCGTGGAGGAAATAGAGAACAATTCAAACCTAAAAATTCTTCTGATCAAATCGCTATTTACGCCCACAACCTCAACCGTGTATTTGGTAACTTCCAAGCAGTCAAAAACGTTAATGTCGAAGTCCGCTATGGCGAAATATTCGGGCTTTTAGGTGCGAATGGAGCCGGAAAAACAACTACCATCAAAATGCTGTGTGGATTACTAGCAGCTAGTGGCGGTGAAATTTCTCTTGGTGGTGAAACAGGAAATCTGCGTAGCACTGACTTACGGCGACGTATTGGTTATATGAGTCAGAAATTCACTCTTTACGACGATCTGACTATTCTCCAAAACCTAGAGTTTTATAGCGGTATTTATAGTGTACCCCGCAAACTTAGGCGAGAAAAGATTGATTGGGTAATTGCTACCTGTGGGTTAGAGGGACAAGAACAGATGCTTACCGGACAATTACCGGGTGGTTGGAAGCAGCGAGTAGCTTTTGGTGCTTCTGTTATGCACGAACCAGATATTTTATTTTTGGATGAACCGACATCCGGGGTAGATCCTTTAGCCCGTCGTCAGTTTTGGAAGCTGATTAATGACTTTGCCCGCAATGGTACAGCTATTTTGGTGACAACACACTACTTAGAAGAAGCTGAACAGTGTAACCGTATGAGTTTTATGGTAGCCGGGGAAATCGCCGCCGAAGGTTCGCCTAGTTCTATCAAAGCTTCTCAGCCAGGACAACTTATAGAGATTATTGTGAACCAAAATCAAGCCGCCTCCAGAATACTTAAACAACGTCTTGATTCGTGGCGTGTCTCTATTTTTGCCAATAGTTTACACGTTGTTCTTGATAACCCGAAAACAGAAATTCCCGAAATAACTCAGCTTTTAAAATCTGCACACCTGACTGTTGAATCTCTGCGTCCCATTCCTTTTTCTTTGGAAGATGCTTTTATTGGCATAGTTGAACGTGCGGGAGGAAATTAAAATGAAAAGAGTTTTTTCTCAATGTATTAAGGAAATAGCGCAATTTCGGCGCGATCGCTTAACTTTAGCTTTAGCATTTTTATTGCCATTTTTGACTTTATTAATTTTTGGGTTTGCGATTCGTTTAGAAAGTAAGGATATTCCCCTAATTGTCCAAGATTTTGACCGCACAAACTTGAGCAGCAGCTATATTGAGCGCTTATATGCTACCAATCAATTTGTTCCTCAGCAATGGTCAGGTGGTAATCCGGTACGGGATGCAATTGACAAGGGTATTGCTAAAGTAGCGGTGGTTATTCCTCCCCAATTCAGTCGAGATATTCAAGCTGGGAGAAATACTAGTGTGCAAGCATTAATTGATGCCACAGATGTTAATAATGCTCGTGTAATTAGAGGTAGTATTGAAAGAGTAACTAATTTCTTTATGCAAGACCAAGGACTAATACCAGATACAAGTATTATTACACCACAAATTCGTTTGTGGTTTAACCCTGGTAGATTGGAGTCGCTGTACATTGTGCCGGGAACCTATGGTGTTGTATTGTGGATTTTTCCTTCATTGCTAACAGCGATCGCAATGGTGCGGGAAAAAGAAAAAGGTACAATTTTACAAGTTTACGCTTCTAGCATTAGTGCAACAGAACTGTTACTTGGTAAAGGACTAGCTTACCTACTAATTGCGATCGCAGAAGCTTTAATAGTCATGGGATTAGGGTCAATAATTTTTCATGTCGGCGTAATTACTAACCCCATGACTCTATTACTGGGAACTCTACTATTTTTGATGGATAGTGTTTCCTTTGGTTTACTTATAGGGGTACGCATCAGTAACCAAAATTCCGCCGTGCAAATTGTTTCTCTTGTCGGTTTTATTACATCTTTATTGCTGTCTGGTTTTATTTATCCCCTCAGCAATATTCCTTTCCCCCTTTCACTAACGCCTAACTTATTTCCATCCCGTTATTACATTGATATCACCCGTGATGCTTTTGTACGTGGTACAGGATGGACAGGAGTTTGGTTTGACTTACTCATGCTTGCAGTTTTAGGATTTGTATTTTTCAACGTAGCACGTCGGCTTTTAAGCAGAATGCAAATTAGTCAATAATCATTACTCATTAACCATATATGAAATATATTTGGCGATTATTTGATAGTCCATTTTGGTCATTAGTGCGTAAAGAAATTAATCAAATTCTGCGAAACAGGCAATTGATTGTTTTATTAATTGTCCCACCAACAGTACAATTATTGCTTTACGGATTTGCACTTAACCCAGATGTCCATAATTTACGACTGGGTGTAATTGACTATGCCAATATCTCCGCCAGTCGAGAATTAGTTTCAGCAATGACATCCAATCACACTTTTAACTTAGAATCTATTCCAACCAGTGAAAAAGATTTAAGCCGCCAAGTAGAAGAAGGCAAGCTAGATGTAGGGGTAATAATTCCACCAGATTTCCCCCGCAAATTAGCGAATAAATCAGCAGAAATTCAAGTATTTATCGATGGAGTCAATGCCAATACAGCGGGGATTGCCGCTAACTATGTTAATCAGATTATCCAACAATATAATCTCACTTTTGTACAGAATCAAGTTAGTACACCAGTCTCAACCGAAGTCATTTTTCTTTACAATCCTGGACTCACAAGTAGTTGGTTTTTCGTACCGGGAGTTATGGGTTTAGTCCTGACATTAATCGGCACATTAGTATCAGCAGTAACTGTTGTGCGTGAGAAAGATACAGGAACTTTAGAGCAATTATTAATGACTCCCTCTACTAACTGGGAAATCTTATTAGCTAAAATTGTACCGTTAGCATTCTTACTCATGGGAGATGTGCTACTAGCTTTGACCTTGGGAACAATCGTATTTAGCCTGCCATTTCGTGGTAGTTTCCTGCTATTTCTCGCCTTATCAAGTATGTATGTATTTGTAGGAATTAGTTTAGGCATTATGTTGGCAACTATTTGCGGTTCTCAACAACAAGTATTACTCACATCTTTTTTTATAAATTTACCAATGATCCAAACTTCTGGAGCAATATCTCCTATTGAAGCCATGCCCCCTTTATTTCAATTCCTCTCTCTATTTAATCCACTTCGTCATTATATTACTATTGTTAGAGGTATTTTACTCAAAGGAGTTGGTTTAGATGTGCTGTGGTTGAATGTACTAGCATTGCTTGGTTTTGCTGTTGTTTTATTAACTATTAGTGTTCAGAAGTTTCGGAGTCAGTTGAGTTAAAAAATAGCTGATTAATCGATTATTAACTGGGTGAATCCACTTTGGAAAGAAACATAATTATTTTGTGCCATAGACCCCACTATATCCGACAATTCAGGTCATGTGGAAAAGCCCACGAAAATCTACCCACTAACCCCCTTCCCGACGCAGGAAGGGGGAAAATTCAAAGTCTCTCTCCTAGAACAAGAGAGATTTAGAGAGAGGTTTTCCAGATACAGCATTTTTCAGGTAAATGAAGTACAAAGGTAGGGGCACAGCCAATACGGTTCGGATAAGCTCTTGCAGGATGAGGGAGATTTTGCTCCCTTATCTCCCCCATCTAGCCTGCACAAATAACTTTCCTTAAGCGAACCGTATTGATAGTCACCCAGGCGAGTAACAATTTAGACTTTTCAAACAACCTCTAAGCTCTTGATGCAAGAATACCAATTAATACTGCAAGACCTAACGTTCTGCGAAAATAATTAACACCTTGAAATAATTCTAGCCACGCCCAAGTAAACAAAGAGCCGTTTGCCACTACGTCTAACACTGTATTGATTTTGCCAGTTGAAAAAATTAGAGCAAGTATACTGCTCACTATCCAAACAATAAGAGGTAGATTTGGCATCTGAGCTATAACAATTTTGCCATCGCTGTCACGGAAGGTTTTATCGACTAATGTATTTTCCATTCCTTGAAATTTCCACCTAGCTAAAAATTATTGACTTACAAAAACTAACGGATAGTCTATTATAATTACTCCTTCAACTGCCATTAAACGACCTGTGGTGACGATTACTTTTTTGCCTCATGATGGCATACTAAGCATTTGAGTTCATCTTCCAATGAGAATAGAAGGGAGTTATAGTTTTTTACTGAGGAGAGAAAGTAATACAGCTAAGTGAACATAGCATAGTTTTTGCACACTGAAGTAAATACATAGGACTTACGCACTGTACAAAATAACTATCTTGTGCATCGACGTAAATACGTTGTTTCAGGCTTTTGTCAAGCACCATTAATTGGATGCGTAGGCGTAGCCCGCCGCAGGCATCGCAAAAATATAATTGGAAAATCGAGCTATAAGCCTTGAAAACTATACCTGTTATTTTGGCTTTTCTGTCAATGCGTAAGTCCTAATACAATATTTTCCAGGTAAATGAAGTACACAGGTAAGGGCACAGCACTGCTCATTGGTGTCTACTTTTGCCACAGATGGCTTATTTACTGGCTTTCATACCCGCTTTGGAATGAATTCCAAGGTTAATAGCTAAAGTCTACTGAAGTAGACTAGTACAACAAGGCAAAAGTAAAAAGAAAGAACGCTGATTTTGTAGGATGTCT
>CAZZZY010000318.1:0-6963 GCA_964658545.1 uncultured Acetobacteraceae bacterium
CTTGTCCTATTCATTGACCTTAGACAGTTGAGCGTTAAACCTATGACCGATAAACATAGCCACGATGATTCATCATTAAACCCATTTCCGATCAAAAAACTTGACGATTTGATTAGTCCCTTTCTTGTTCCACCAGGGCAGAGAATTTCCCTTGCCAAAGACTATGACCCAGCTTACAAAGCCCATTATCTGAAGAAATCTGAAGCTGAAAGTGAACTACAGAAAGGTATTGAAGCTTTAGCAAAATATCAGGATATGCTTTATGCCCAAGATACTTATGCCTTGCTCATTATTTTCCAGGCAATGGATGCCGCTGGTAAAGACAGTACCATCAAACACGTGATGTCGGGTATCAATCCTCAAGGCTGTCAGGTGCATAGTTTCAAAGTTCCTGCTGGGGAAGAGTTGGATCATGACTATTTATGGCGATGTTCCAGAGCTTTACCAGAACGAGGAGAAATTGGCATTTTTAATCGCTCTAATTATGAAGAAATCTTAGTAACACGAGTTCATCCAGAAATTCTGGAGCAGCGACAAATTCCGCCTAACTTGATCGATAAGCATATTTGGCAACATCGCTATGAGGAAATCAACAACTTTGAGAAATATCTGAGTAGCAACGGGACTATCATCCTCAAGTTTTTCCTGAATGTGTCTAAAGAAGAGCAAAAAAAACGCTTTCTAGAACGTATTGAACTTCCTGAGAAAAACTGGAAGTTCTCTGTTAATGATGCGAGAGAGCGCACGTTTTGGCACGACTATATGGTTGCATATGAAGAAATGTTTAATCACACCAGCACTGAATGGGCACCCTGGTATGTGATCCCAGCAGATCACAAATGGTTTACTCGCCTTGTGGTAGCAGGCATCATTTATGCCCAATTGAAGGCACTCAATCTCAACTATCCCAAGGTCAGCGAAGCAAAACACCAGGAACTTTTGCAAGCAAAGGAAATGCTTGAGAGTCAGAAATAAAGACCACAATCTTTTAACGGAGTACCGTGGGTTTAAATCCCCCGATTCAAAAAATCAGCAGGACTTTGAGGAAAGCGTCATGAAAATCAGTCCCCTGGCCGGAAAGCCAGCACCACTGGAAATATTAGTCGATGTGCCACGGCTGATCACCGCCTACTATACCGAGGTTCCCGACCCATCAGTACCGGAACAGCGAGTGTCCTTTGGCACATCTGGTCATCGCGGCTCGTCATTCAAACGGGCTTTCAACGAATGGCACATCCTGGCAATTACTCAGGCGATTTGCCTTGAAGTCTGGCGGCAGCTTGATCCTGCGCTTTGGGAGTTGATTGGACACGTAACCAACGGAGTCCACATGCCAAGCTGGGACTCGGCTCCCGCCGATGATCTGTGGACGGGAGCCTGTGGAAAGGATCGCTGGCTGGGTACGACGGAAAACCTGGGGCAGGACATTCGCCGCGTCTGTGACACTACACTCTGGCAGTTTCGGACAGCTGCTAGTAAGTCTCTGGTTGAATACGCCCGCCAACGCTTGTCCCAACAACTGATCGTCTCCAACGACACGCCGGAGGCGATTAATGGGGCGAACCATCTGTTTAGTCCCAACGTATTAACCTTGGGCTTTGCCCGTCGCTTCGCTACCTACAAGAGACCAAACTTACTGCTGCACGATCGCGATCGCCTGCTTCGTCTCTTGAGCAATCCGCAGCGTCCGGTGCAACTCATCATTGCTGGCAAGGCACATCCGGCAGACAAGGGGGGGCAAGCCCTGATTCAGGAATGGGTACGTTTCATCCGGCAACCTGAAATGCGCCCCCATGCGATGTTTCTCAGTGACTATGATATGCTTCTGACCGAACACCTGGTGCAAGGGGTGGATGTCTGGATCAACACGCCCCGGCGACCTTGGGAAGCTTGCGGTACTAGCGGCATGAAGGTACTTGTCAATGGCGGCATCAATTTATCTGAGTTGGATGGCTGGTGGGCGGAAGCCTACAATCCTGAAGTTGGCTGGGCATTGGGGGACGGTCAGGAGCATGGCGAAGATCCCACCTGGGATGCGGTAGAAGCCAACGCGCTCTATGATCTACTAGAGCAGGAAGTGATCCCGGAGTTTTACACCCGAAACGATAGCGGCATCCCCACAGCATGGGTCAAGCGGATGCGAGAAAGTATGGCGCAGTTGACACCGCGCTTTTCCGCCACCTATTCTGTACGTGAATATACTGAGCAATACTACCTGCCGGCTGCCACTGCTTACCGCGATCGCGCTGCGAACAACGGCGAAGTCGGCAAGCAAATCGTCGATTGGCAGCACACTCTGCAAGATAAATGGGCAACGTTGTGCTTCGGCGAAATTAAGGTTGTGAGCGACGCACCAGGACACACATTCACAGTTGAAGTGTTTTTCGGTAGCCTTGACCCAAAGAGTGTGCGGGTAGAACTATATGCCAACGCAGTGAACGGCGGCAACAGGTCGCGGCAGGAAATGAAGCGCGGTCAGCCATTAACCAAGGGGAAGGGTTACATTTTTAACACGCAAGTATCCGCAACACGTCTAGCCAAAGACTATACCGTATGTATTATACCACACTGCGACGGCGTTGCGATTCCACTGGAAGATACACGAATCTTGTGGCAGCGATGATGGCAACGTGCCAATCGCTGAAACGGCGTAAAATCGTTCTGAATTTGGAATTGATGTATGGATGCAGAGCAACAGAGAATTCTTCAGAATGCCGGGGAATCTGGTCCGTGGCAGCAGTGGGGTTCCTATTTGAGTGAACGACAGTGGGGCACCGTGCGGGAAGACTATTCTCCAGATGGTGATCCGTGGAATTATTTCCCTCATGACCAGGCGCGATCGCGAGCCTACCGCTGGGGCGAGGATGGTCTGGGGGGATGGTGCAATGATACGGGTGAAATTTGCTTTGCACTCGCCTTCTGGAATGGAAAAGACCCGATTTTAAAGGAACGGCTGTTTGGTCTGACCAACAGTGAAGGCAATCATGGGGAAGATGTAAAAGAATACTATTTCTACCTGGATAATACGCCTAGCCATTCCTACATGCGCTGGCAGTATAAGTATCCCCAGCAAGCCTATCCCTACGATCAACTGGTCAATGTCAATGCTCACCGCAGTCGCCATGATCCCGAATTTGAATTGATCGATACGGGAATCTTTAACGGCGATCGCTATTTCGATATTGTGATAGAATACGCGAAAGTCACACCCAACGACCTCTGCATCCGAATTCACATTACCAATCGGGGAGCGGAACCCGCACCGATTGATGTGTTGCCAACTTTGTGGTTCCGCAATACCTGGTCGTGGACGGGAGAAAAGCCTCCAGGGCAACTGAAACGGGGAGAGGATGGGGTGATCCTGTTGAATCATCCCAGAGTTGGCCAATATCTGTATTACTGCGATCGCCTTCAGGGAGCCGATCCCCCCTTGCTATTTACCAACAATGAAACCAACCTTGAGCGGATTTTTGGCAATCCGAATCCAACTTCCTATGTCAAAGATGGGTTTCATAATTACCTGATTCATGGGCAGAAACAGGCCGTGAATCCACAAAATACTGGCACCAAAGCGGCTGCTCATTATCACTTGATGGTAGCAGAGGGAGAGACGGCAACCTTGCAACTCCGCTTCACCCATCAGCAGGTGTCTGCGCCCTTTGACCAGACCTTTGCACATACTTTCAAGCAGCGGCAGCAGGAAGCAGATGAGTTTTATGACAACCTGTTTCCCAAATTGAGTCCAGATGATCGCCTGATTCAACGACAGACGTTTGCGGCACTGTTGTGGAGCAAGCAATTTTACGATTATGAGGTGTATACCTGGCTGCATGGTGATCACGGTCAACCGCCTCCACCGTCCCAACGACTTGCAGGTCGGAATGCCCGATGGGAAACGCTCTATGCCAGAGACATCATTTCTATGCCGGACAAGTGGGAGTACCCCTGGTTTGCCGGTTGGGACTGGTGTTTTCAATGTGTCGTGCTGGCCTTGATCGATCCTGACTTTGCCAAGCGGCAGTTGTTATTGCTGTGTAGTGAGCAATACCTGAATCTGGAAGGCCAGATTCCCGCCTACGAATGGTCGTTCAGTGATGTCAATCCTCCCGTACAGGCGTGGGCAGCCTGGAAGGTATACCAGACGGAAAAAGGCAAGACTGGAAAGGGCGATCGCGACTTCCTGGAGAAGATGTTTCACAAGCTGGTGGCCAACTATTACTGGTGGCTGAACCGGGAAGACAAAGGCGATAATGGACTGTTTCAGGGCGGCTTCCTGGGACTGGACAACATCACCATCTTCAACCGCAGTGCTGCCTTACCTACCGGAGGCTACCTGGAGCAGTCGGATGGAACGGCCTGGATGGGGATGTTCTCGTTGAATCTGATGTTAATTGCGCTGGAGTTGAGCGATCGCAGCCAGAGTTACAGCGAAATGGCGCTCACCTTTTGGCGGCACTTTCTGAACATTGCCCGGTCAATGGATCAAATGGGAGAATCCGGTCGCCCGCCTCTCTGGGATGAAGAGGATGGGTTCTACTTCAGTTCTCTGTGCCTGCCGGATGGACAGAAAACCCGGTTGAAAGTGTACTCGCTGGTGGGAGTCGCGCCCCTGTTTGCGGTGGTAACGCTGGAACCGGGAGTACAGGAAGCCGCAACAGGCTTTAAAGAAGGGCTGGAATGGTTTGTTCAGCATCGTCCGGATCTTCTGGATGTGGCCTTTATAAAGTCAGGGGGGGATAACAAGCGGCAACTGTTTGCGATCGCCAAGCCAGAACAACTCAAAGCCATTCTTAAACACCTGTTGAACGAGGACGGTTTTTTGTCCCCCTACGGGATTCGGTCGGTTTCTCGCATCCACTTAGAGCATCCCTACGAATTGAATTACCAAGGTCATACTTATGCCATCAACTATCAGCCAGGTGAGTCCAACACTGGGGATTTTGGTGGTAATTCTAACTGGCGCGGCCCGGTCTGGTTTCCCATGAACTATTTGCTGATCGAGTCGCTCCAGCGCTACTACCGCTATTTTGGTGACTCCTTTCAGGTCGAGTGTCCAACGGGATCGGGCAACTGGATGACGTTAAAGGAAGTGGCAAAAGACCTCTCCCAACGGCTGGTCAACCTGTTTCGTCGAGAGGCCGATGGACGCCGACCTACCTACGGCACCATCACCAAGTTTCAAAACGATCCCCACTGGCGCGACCTGCTGCTGTTCCATGAATACTTTCATGGCGATACGGGATTTGGGTTAGGGGCCAGTCAGCAAACGGGGTGGACAGCTCTGGTTGCCAAACTGATTCAGGAATTGAATGATTCATAGTTCTATTCCCAGTTGGAACAAACGCTGTTGTTTTGATGAATTTCACCTTAAGGAAATTTGACATGGCAAAGATATCATCCCCTTCTCAATCCAGCCCCTCCGGGGCGAAACACCATGTTTCTGGGTTTGTGATCGTTGTCTCTGCGATCGCAGCCATCGGTGGTTTGCTGTTTGGCTACGATACGGGCGTTATTTCTGGGGCGATTCTGTTTATCAAACAACAGTTTGGCCTGGATTCCAGTATGCAGGAATTCACCGTCAGTGCTGTGCTGATTGGTTCTGTGCCCGGGGCTGCCCTGGGGGGAATTTTGGGCGATCGCTTTGGTCGGCGCAACATGATTATGCTGGCTGCGATTATCTTCGGTGTGGGTGCCCTGGTGACTGCATTTACTCCCAACCTGGATATTTTGATCTTTGGGCGGATTATCGTCGGGGTTGGAATTGGGATTGCTTCGTTTATTTCCCCCATCCATGTATATCTCGGAAGTAGCACCCAAAAGTATTCGCGGCACTCTCGTGTTTCTGAACCAGTTGGCTCTCACAATTGGGATTCTGTTGGCTTACTTGGTGGATTACCTATTCATCAAAGTTCCTGACGGCTGGCGCTGGATGCTGGGACTGGCGATTGTTCCTGCTCTAGCTCTGGGAATAGGGATGCTGAAAATGCCGAACAGTCCTCGCTGGCTGGTGATGAAGAACCGGGGTAGACAAGCCCGCACTAACTTGGTCAAAATTCGAGGCACTCAAAACGTTGACGCAGAGCTTCAGGATATTCACCAGAGTCTGGCAAAAGGAGGGTCTTCTAGCTGGTCAGACTTGCTCAAGCCTGGGCTGCGACTCCCTCTAGTTATTGGGATCGGATTAGCCATCTTCCAGCAAGCGACGGGCATTAATACGGTGATCTACTACGCCCCGACGATTCTGAAATTCTCTGGCATCGATTCCAACGCGATCTCGATTCTGGGAACTACGGGGATCGGCGTAATCAACGTCATCTTTACGATCATAGGAGCCTGGTTGGTGGATCGGGCTGGCCGTCGTCCTCTGTTATTGGCCAGTCTAAGCGGCATGGCGATCGCTCTGGGTCTGCTGGCGATCGCCTTCCAACTGCCCCAGTTAGCGTCTTCTCTGGGCATTGCCGTGGTGTTGATCCTGATGCTGTATGTGGCGTCCTTTGCGATCGGACTGGGGCCAGTGTTCTGGTTATTAATTTCCGAAATTTATCCCCTGAATGTCCGTTCCAAGGCGATGAGTGTAGCAACCGTTGCCAACTGGGGGGCGAACCTGATTGTCGCCGTGACCTTCCTCTCGATTGTGAAGTCTCTAGGTCGTTCCGGTGCGTTCTGGCTTTATGCGGCATTGACGGTAGCTTCGGTGCTGTTTACCTATTTCCTGGTGCCTGAAACCAAGGGCCGCTCGCTGGAACAGGTTCAGGAGGAGATAAAAACCCATCCTCTGCATTAAATTCTGCGGGTAAGGTGGGCATGGGGGATGAGGGCGGTTCGGAACAGTATATGAATTTCTGCCTTGTTGTACTAGTTCGGAAAAAACCATGGTTATCAAATTTAAGCGTCTAAATCATTGAGGAAATTGAAATGAAAACAATCAGCTCTTATCCATTATTTGGCTATCAACTTCAAGCG